>JANOPQ010000103.1:0-7275 GCA_031421935.1 Bacteroidota bacterium
TTGGGATTTATTATCGTGGATCCTTCCGTTCTTTTTGTTGATTGTAATTTACATGTTTATCATTCGTAGAATGGGTAATGGCGGCGGTGGAAGTCAGATTTTCAATATTGGAAAATCAAAGGCAACGCTCTTCGACAAAGACTTACATGTAAAAGTTACATTTAACGATGTAGCGGGATTAGAAGAAGCGAAAATTGAGGTGATGGAAATTGTAGATTTCCTTAAGACACCAAAAAAATATACTCAACTCGGTGGAAAAATTCCAAGAGGTGCATTGCTTGTAGGTCCTCCGGGAACAGGTAAAACACTTTTGGCAAAAGCAGTGGCTGGTGAAGCGCAAGTTCCTTTCTTCTCTCTATCGGGTTCCGATTTCGTAGAGATGTTTGTGGGTGTTGGTGCAAGTCGTGTTCGTGATTTATTCCGTCAAGCAAAGGAAAAAGCGCCAAGCATTATTTTCATTGATGAGATTGATGCGATTGGTCGTGCCCGTGGCAAACAACCTTCCTTCTCTGCAAACGATGAGCGTGAGAGTACATTGAATCAGTTGTTGACGGAGATGGATGGATTCGGAAGTAATTCCGGTGTGATCATCTTAGCAGCAACAAACCGTGCTGATATATTAGATAGAGCATTACTTCGTCCGGGACGTTTCGATCGACAAATTTATGTGGAGCTTCCAGACTTAAACGGAAGAAAAGAAATTTTCAAAGTTCATGCGAAGCCATTGAAATTAGACGACACGGTTGATTTAGATTTCTTAGCCAAGCAAACTCCGGGATTCTCGGGTGCTGACTTAGCCAACCTTTGTAATGAAGCTGCATTGATTGCTGCTAGAAGAAACAAAACTGCCATTGGACATCAAGATTTCTTGGATGCAGTAGATCGTATTGTGGGTGGATTAGAGAAGAAAAATAAAATCATCTCCAAACACGAAAAAAATGTAATTGCCTATCATGAATCAGGACATGCTGCTGTGAGTTGGTTGTTGGAACATACTGCACCATTAATCAAAGTGACCATCGTACCGAGAGGAAATTCATTGGGCGCTGCTTGGTACTTACCAGAGGAAAGGCAGATTACAACTCGCGAACAAATTTTTGATGAAATATGTGCTGCCTTAGGTGGTCGCGCTGCAGAACAAGTGAAATTTGGAACGATTTCGACAGGTGCATTAAGCGACTTGGAGAAAATTACAAAGCAAGCTTATGCTACAGTAACCGTATTTGGATTAAATGATGCGTTGGGAAATATCAGCTATTATGATTCATCAGGTAACGCCGATTATAACTTCACAAAACCATACAGTGAAAAAACAGCGGAGTTAATCGATTTTGAAGTAAAGAAATTGATTGACGAAGCGTATACTAAAACTCTTGATTTACTTAAAAACAATAAATCGAAGTTGGATATTTTGGCTGCGACATTATTGGAGAAAGAAGTAATCTACAAGGAAGATTTAGAGCGTGTTTTTGGAAAAAGAACATGGGATAAAGAAGAGAACGAAAAATTAGTGAATGTTCCCGTGGAAGAAGTGATCGCAATTAAAGCAGAAGAAAAACCATCGCAAGAAAATTCTCCGGCATAAGCCATCGATATCGTTGATGTATGGACGAAAGTACCAACAGAGAAAAAGTACTCAAGAAAATTAGAGCTTCGATTTTATCGAAGACGGATAATCCCTATCCTCAACTTTCTCTCGACGCTCCTATTTATCATATGACCGACGAAGATCCTTTGTTGATCTTCGCAGAGAAAGCAGAAGCAGCGGGTGTGAAATTTTTCTTGATTGACAGCGAATTAGAATTCATGGAGAATTTGGTGAGTCTGGGCATGATTCACAAATGGAAAAACATCTATTGTGTGGAAGATGGCATCAGCAATTTGTTGACAGAATGTGAACTTCCACACGAACTGATCTTAGAAGGTAAAATAAATATTGATGTGGGTATTAGTACTTGCGAATGTTTAATTGCAAGAACGGGTAGCGTCGTTTTTTCTTCAAAAGAACAAAGTAGAACGATTCCAGCCTACGCCCCTTTTCATGTAGTTTTAGCAAGAGCAAGTCAGTTGACCGTGGATATGAAAGATGCTTTGGTATGGCTTCGACATAAATATGCGAAGATGCCCTCCGCGTTGAGTATTGTGACAGGTCCAAGCAGAACTGCCGACATTGATGGTAAACTGGTGATGGGCGCACATGGTCCACGACAATTATATTTATTCCTAATCAACGATCGCGACGATGGGGAATGAAGAAGTGGACTTCACATTAATTTACACCAGCACCAAGCCACTTGAAATTGCCGCAGCTATTTCATTGTTAGAAGAACAAGATATACCTGCTTACAAAATCAACAAAAAAGATTCATCGTATATCTTTGGGGAAATTGAACTTTATGTTTCTGCTGACCTTGTGGATAGAGCTAAACTTATACTCACTGAAAATGATTTATTATGAGTAATCTTTGGCAAAGACTTATCACAGGAACCATTTTTACAGGAGGCGTCATAGCTTCCATATGGTATGGACCTCTTTCCTTTCAATTACTCTTTTTATTAGCGGCTCTCATCAGCTTGAATGAATTCTATACGTTAGTCACTAACGCTGAAAACCAACCCAACAAAATGTTGGGATTGATTTTAGGAGCCATCACTTATATTTTCATCTCACATGCATCCTTTTCTGCAGCGAATCAAAAATTATTAGTGTTCTTGGCTCCATTGAGTGTTCTCATTTTCATTGCGGAGTTATACCGAAAAAAGAAAAATCCCTTTGGAAACATCGGATACACTTTACTCGGCATTTTGTATGTCATCGTCCCTTTTGCATTGTTAAGTACCATTTCGGTGCACGGTGGCGAGTATGATCTAGGAATTCTTCTAGGCTATTTTTTCTTGGTGTGGAGTAGCGATTCCTTTGCTTATGTATTTGGAAATTTAATGGGAAAACACCGACTATTTGAACGCATTTCTCCTAAAAAATCGTGGGAAGGTGTCATTGGAGGAGGGTTAAGCACCTTAGGAATTGCCTATTTACTGAGTCTTTACCAGCAGCAAATTGATCTCATGTCTTGGTTGATCATTGCTTTGATCATTGTGGTTACAGGCATTTTAGGCGATCTCTGCGAGTCCCTTTTAAAGCGTAGTTTAGGAGTGAAAGACTCCGGAAATATACTGCCAGGACATGGAGGATTACTCGATCGCTTTGATGCATTATTCCTCAGCGTTCCTTTTGTTTGGGCCTACCTGTCCTACTTCGTTAACAAGTAGATGGGAAAAACTAATTTTTCAAGCCAACTTTTATACTGTATTCACGTATAAATTCGTTAGCTATAGTAAGTAATGAATCTTCACAAATTAGCTTCGCGCATTTTATTTAGTTTTCCAGTACAACTGGTCATCATGCATTTTAAAAAAAATCAGATGATGATCTTGTATTGGCTCTTGCTATTTGGATTCATCACCCAATCACTCGCCTCACGTTTTGGTATTCCCTACCTCTTCCTGGATCCCGAATACATGGGCTTAGTTGGGAAACGCTCTTTCTTCATTATGGGCGTGAGTACAGGAGCATTCATCATGGCATTTAATATTTCTAGTTTTATATTAAACAGTTTTCGATTTCCATTCCTTGCCACCTTATCGAAAACGTTCGTAAAATATTGTCATAACAATTTTATTATTCCAGGAATCTTCGTGTTGGTGTATTGCATCTGCATCGCTCGCTTTCAATTGTATTACCAATTGCAACCCATTAGTACCGTTGCGATTCATATTTCCATGTTCTTGCTCGGAATTCTCATCGTTTTTCTGGCTACAATAAGGTATTTCATGGTCACCAACAAAGACATCTACAAACTCTTTGGCGTTGAAAATGCAGATACCAGCACAAAAATTTTAAAACCATTAAGTGGCGTTCAACGAAAAAATAGTTGGAGAGTTGACACTTACATCACTTTTCCTGTTAAATTAAAACTAGTTCGTGATGTTCGACATTACAAACGGTATATGCTCGAGCGTGTATTTCGTCAGAATCATGTGAATGCAGCCGTAATAGAAATTATTGTCTTTATTGTATTTATACTTTTAGGATTATTTCGTGACTATTCCTTTTTTAGAATTCCTGCAGGAGCAAGCATTCTATTATTGATCACCATGTTTTTAATGTTGAGTGGTGTCTTTAGATATTGGCTTCGTTCATGGGCCAATTCTGCGCTTATCATTCTCTTTTTAGTCGTCAACTTCCTCTCACAATTTGAAGTTTTGAATCCAAGGAACAAAGCCTATGGATTAGATTACACTAAAAATTTAGTTTCTTATAACCGAGAGTCGTTAGAAGAGCAAGTGAACGATAGTTTACTGGCGCACGACATTAAAAACACCAAAGAGATTCTCGATAAATGGAAGCTACGTTGGACAGAACAAGGCATTGCAAAACCAAAGTTGGTTTTATTAAATGTAAGCGGAGGCGGACTACGTTCTTGCGTTTTTAGCTTTCGTACATTGCAGATGATTGATAGTGTTTACCAAGGTAATTTGATGCATCATACTGCTTTTGCTTCAGGATCGTCGGGCGGCATGATTAGTTTATGTTACTACCGTGAGCTCTTCTTAAATCATTACGATACGTTGATGAAAGCGGACGATAATATTCAAAATCGGTTTTTGCAAAACATGGGCAAGGACATGCTCAACTCGATGATTTTTAGTGCGACGGTAGCCGATATCTTTTTAAATAATCAGCAGTTTACAGATGGGCAATATCATTATGTGAAAGACAGAGCTTGGGCTTGGGAAGGACAGTTGAATGAGAACACAAAAGGAATTCTCGATAAGCGTTTGAGTGATTATGAAAAGCCGGAGAAAGAAGCGCTCATTCCCATGGTGGTGATAAGTCCAACGATTATTAATGATGGAAGAGCGTTACACATAGCAGCACAACCTGTGAGTTATTTGTTGCAAGAAAACGGTTCTTTCAAAAGCGGAATTCAACCTGTTGCTAACGGTGTGGAGTTTAGTCGATTTTTTAAAGATCAAAATGCAAATAATATAAAATTGACGAGTGCACTTCGTATGAACTCCGCATTTCCTTATGTGATGCCGGCCGTTTCTTTACCCAGTGAGCCCGCTATTGAAGTGATGGATGCTGGTATACGTGATAATTATGGTGTGATGAATTCCATTCAATTTTTATTTTCTTTTAAAGATTGGATTGATGCGAACACATCAGGCGTAGTCTTTTTACAAATCAGAGATACACACAAACATCTAAAAGTAGAAAACAACAGTATTAAAACGATTGTCGAAAAGCTGATGGCGCCCATGAGAAATGTTTCTGGAAACTTCATCATCATGCAAGATTATAATTTCGATCGCTACTTACAATATGCAAAAGACATTGTGAATGTGCCGATGGATGTTGTCATTTTTCAAATGCCTGAAACGGATGATCGTATTTCTTTGAGCTGGCATCTTACCGAAAAAGAAAAACATTTTTTACGCGATGCTGCTTTGAATTCCGAGAACAAAAAGATGCTCGACAAACTTATTTTGCTTATGCCGCCGGTGGTTAGTAAGCCGCAAGCTTTAGCAGGGCCTCTTCAAAACGTTTCTTCGGTAAATAATTCCACTCTAAAGCACTAGACATCGGTACGGGGGTATCCAATGCGCCAATACGAACTGGTGCTGCATCCAACTCTGCAAAACAAGTTTCGGATATGCGTGACGTTATCTCCGCTCCTATTCCACCTGTAATGGAATCTTCGTGCATTACCAATACTTTCGAATTTTTCTTCACCGATTTCAAAACCGTTTCTTCATCCCAAGGTAATAGCGTTCTTAAATCAATTAAATCGGCTGATATTTCTGGATGTAAATCTAATATTTCCATCGCCCAATGAACACCGAGTCCGTAAGTCACGATAGTTAAATCATCACCCTTACGAATCAAATTGGCCTTGCCAATTTCAGTGGTGTAATAATCATCGGGGATGTTTGCTGTAATACTTCTATAAAGAGCTTTATGCTCGAAGTACATCACAGGATTTGGATCTTCAATGGCTGAAGCCATGAGTCCTTTCGCATCTTCTGGAAATGCGGGATAAACAATTTTTAATCCGGGAACGTGGAAGAACCATGCTTCGGTCGACTGACTATGGAAAGGTCCTGCTCCCACTCCTGCACCGGTTGGCATACGCACCACCACATCGGCAGCTTGTCCCCAACGATAATGTGTCTTCGCTAAATTATTTACTATTTGGTTAAATCCACACGTCACGAAATCCGAAAATTGCATTTCGATAATTGATTTACATCCGTTAATACTTAACCCGAGTCCTGCACCTAAAATCGCCGATTCACACAAAGGTGTATTTCGGACCCTTGATTTTCCAAATTCCTCCACAAAACCCTGGGTCGCCTTAAAAACACCGCCGTACTCTGCCACATCCTGCCCCATAATTACCAGGTTTTTATGACGTTGCATTGACTCACGCATGGCATCCGTAATGGCATCCAGAAACCGCTTCTCAGTTGATTGTGCTCCAGGTTGTATGGTTGAAGGAAAATGAGGGGCAAAAAGATCATTGAGCTCATTTTCAGTATTTGGCTCAGGCTCCGTTTCCGCGAAAGCTACTTCAAGCCCTTTTTCAATTTCGCTTCGGATTTCAGCTCGTATTTCTTTTATAATGTATTCATTAAGAACGCTTTCAGTAACAAGAAACTCCTCGAAATTTTTCAAAGGATCTTTACGCCCCCATTCATCGAACAGCTCCTGTGGAACATACTTGGTTCCTGATGCTTCTTCGTGCCCTCTCATTCTGAAGGTGAGACATTCCAGCAACACAGGCCGGGGATTTTGTCTTATTTCGGTATTGATTTTATTGATGGCATGATAGACCTCCAACAGATTATTCCCATCAACCTGAACGCCCTCAATGCCATAACCTATTGCTTTGTCAATAAACTGCTTGCAGCGAAATTGTTCATTTGATGGTGTGGAAAGTCCGTACCCATTGTTTTCAACTATAAAGATAACGGGCAAATCCCAGACGGCAGCCACATTTATGGACTCATGAAAATCGCCTTCACTGGCTCCACCATCGCCTGAAAAAACTACCGTTGAACGACCATTTGCTTTAAGCACATTCGCCAAAGCAATACCATCGGCAACACCCATTTGAGGGCCCAGGTGCGAAATCATTCCAATAATATTGAATTCACGTGTTCCAAAATGGAACGAGCGGTCGCGGCTATTCGTGAATCCTCCCGGTTTCC
>JANOPQ010000104.1:0-1755 GCA_031421935.1 Bacteroidota bacterium
GCAAATCTACAAATCTAAAACTGCCAGACTGTATAATTGCAGCAACCTCAATGGCTTTAAAAATACCACTTGTTTCTGCAGACAAAGCTCTTAAAAATTTAAAAGAGTTAGACCTTATAATTTATGAGAAATAACAACGGCAGCTAACAAGTCGCTTGGCAAAAGTTGGGCGGACAGTCATATTCTAAGCATTATTTCACTACCAATCATTTGTTTTCGGCTGGACAATTTACCTTCATCGCCTGCGGGCTACGCAAAGAGTACCGCAGGCTAAGTTTGGTTTTGTCAATAAAGTTTACGTTCTTTAATTAGCATCAGCACTGGGCGGACGCAGCAACGAATCCCAACCTTCGCCAAGCGCTGACGTTAGCTGAGATTTTGAAATTCTTTTTAAATTGATGTTTCTAAAAAAACGATATATAATCTTGCTATTATTAAGTATGTGGCAATTTATTTCTTGCAATAGTGCGAGTAATAAGTTCTATAACAGAAAAGACATAAAAATTCATAACTTAATAAGTCAAAATAAAAAAAAGTATTTAATTTTTACGCCCACATTTGAATCATCCTTAAATTGGCCAGAAGGTGCACTATGCGAGTATAATTATGATTCGACAAAAGTCAAATTATTCATTAAAAGGTACAGTGCTATTTTGGAGGATAGAAAACCTGACTCGAATTCAAATATTAAACTTTTAAGAGATTGCACTGAATTAAAGTTGAATTACCAAAATGCCAAAGACAGCATAATGAAAAGCGCATATTATGTCATACAACTTCCAAATGCCGTAAGTGAAGTAAACTTATCTGACTAATAACTACGAAAATTCTGCTTAAGCAACCTCAGCTAACAAAAATATTTGCGCAACTTCGGGCGGATACAGGTATTCTCAGCAATGTTTTGCTACCAATCTTTGGTCTCGGCTTGACCGAATACCAATAAACATTTTATTCAAATTGTAAATTCCGTTTCTTAATTTACATCAGCGCCGGGCGGACTTAGCATCAAATTCCCTCGCTGCGCAAATATTCAACGTTAGCTGTAATTGCCAAATTATCTTTTCGGTCAAAAAACTGGACACAAAAATTTGAAAATATACCAAGAATTGGTATATTTGAAGTCAAATATTTTTTTATGGCAAAAAATACATCTGTACTTCTTGGAGAACATTTTGAAAAATTTATTAGTAGAGAAGTTTCTTCTGGTAAATACGGGTCAGCAAGTGAAGTAGTTCGAACAGCATTAAGAATACTCGAATCTGAAGAAGAAAAGAAATCGGCATTAATTAAAGCTTTAACCAAAGGCGAAAAATCAAAACGCATTGACAACTTTGACGCAAAAGCCCATTTATCGCAGCTTCAAAAAAAATACTTATGAGGAAACTCAAACTAATTTTTTCAGAAGAAGCAATTCAAGACCTTGAAGAAATCTGGTTTTACACTTTCAAAAATTGGTCAGTAGAACAAGCTGACAGATATCATTCTTTGATAATAAAAGAAATTGATTTTTTACTTACTAAACCGAACTCTGGAAAAATAATAGATCACATTAGAAAAGGTTACAGATCATCTCAAGTTAAATCGCACTATATTTTTTATAGACTCAACTCAAATGAGCTTGAGGTTATCAGAATTTTACACGAAAGCATGGACATTCCCAATCGCCTAGATGATTAGCAACTAACAGCTAACATGGGGTTTTGTGCAAGCAGGGCTTGACGTTCAAACTTCGGCATTTTGCATCGCTGTACTTTG
>JANOPQ010000105.1:0-1946 GCA_031421935.1 Bacteroidota bacterium
GCGCGTTTTTCTTTCTCCTCGTTTTGAAATACAAGTTCTTTGTTGGCAATAACTAACTCTGCAGCGCGTTTTTCTTTTTCATCATCTTGAAATAAAAGTTCCTTGTTGGCAATGCTTAACTCTGCAGCGCGTTTTTCTTTCTCCTCATTTTGAAAAACAAGTTCTTTGTTAGCAATGATTAACTCTGCTGCCCGTTTTTCCTTCTCATCATCCTGAAACACTAATTCTTTGTTTGCAATACCTAACTCTGCGGCTCGCTTTCCTTTCTCTGTTTTTTGAAAGGCTAGTTCTTCAGATTTTTGTTTAATCTCAATTTCTATTTTTCTACGAGCAAGTACTTGGTCGGTTACCTCTGTGGCAAACACCAAAATACCTTCTATATTTCCTTTGTCATCATAAGTGGACTGAAACTCAAAGTTGAAAAAGCCATCTTCCCGCTTTCCATTACCTCTATCAAACGTAGCAAGTGTTTCATTGCCAGTAAAAGGTTTCCCCGTTTTATACACCTCATCCAAAAGTTCAAAGAAACCTTGTCCTTCCAATTCAGGCAATGCTTCCCTGAAAGGCTTGCCAATAATAGCTCTCTGGCCAATAAGTTGCATATACATTTTATTTGCAAACTCAAATACATGCTTCGGTCCATGAAGCATACAAATAATGGCAGGCATTTGCATGAATACATTACGCATGTAATCATCAGATTTTTTCAAAAGATCATTTTTTTTCACTTCTTTTTTTATTGGACCCTTGTATAATTAATTTTATTTTCGATCTCGTCAATTGAACTTTCTTCCTTGACAGGAAGGTTTCCTACTTCTTCTACCGGACTGCGTCTTTTGTCTTTCATTTTTTTAAAATGTGTAGGTGAAAGTCCTGTAACTTTTTTGAACTGGTTCGATAAGTGCGCAACACTACTGTAATTCATGTTCCAAGCAATTTCGGTCATGTTCAGTTCACCATACATAATTAATTCTTTTATCCGCTCCACTTTGTGAGAAATGATAAATTGCTCGATGGTACTGCCCTGAACCTCTGAAAATAAATTGGCCATGTAGGTATAATCATACTTTAATTTTTTGCTTAAAAATTCTGAGAAGTTTGTTTTTATAGTGGCTTCTGTATGATGAATCATTTCAATAATGGTGTTTTTGATTTTTTCAATCAGGATGGCTCTTTTGTCATCCATTAATTCAAATCCTGAGTTTAGTAGAGCAGCCTTCAATTGCTCCAGCTGTTCTTCAGAAAGGTCTTCCATAATATCCACCTCACCCAAATCAAGCATTACGAAATGCAATCCGAGTTTTTTCAACTCTTCTTTCACTGTCAATTTGCAGTGATTACTAATCATGTATTTGATATGGATTTTCAAATTATTATCGTTCTTAGACAGAGGCTTTCAAAGATGTGCATCTTTTAAACAGTAATTGTTACATAACATTGGAAATAAGTTACATAATTCACACATTAGTCAGTGTAAGGTAAGTAAATTTTAGTTGATAAAAGCCTATGTTTTTAGTTGGAAATAGCTTGAATTACCCTAAATTCATTACAAAACGACTAAAATGCTAAATAGCGACTCTTTTGCTTCCTAGGTATAGTAACTTCTCTACTTAAATCCATGACGTTTTAAATTGATGCGAATCAACAATAGAATCAAGAGTACCAAGTCACAAGAATTCACTGTTTCTTTTAAAATGTATACCAATTACAAGTATATGTTAGTTCAACCTTGCGACGTGTTTTTTTGCAAAGACGATTTAAAAAAATCGTTGCATAGCCTTAACTTACTGAACTATTTATTTAAGAATTATTGGTGAAAAGGAGTCCCGCAGCGCCGTCGGCAAGCCTTTGGCGGCCGATGGCGCTGCTATCGCATAGGCGTCAGGCTAAGCTAAAGATTTAATAACTGTTCGCGGATAGTTTAATAGGAAGTCGCGAAGCATCGC
>JANOPQ010000106.1:0-10948 GCA_031421935.1 Bacteroidota bacterium
ATCATTGCACCATCAGTATACCCGCTTAATAGTTGATTTACTATTTCATCGGATCGTCTAATCACTAATCCATAGAGTGCAACAGTCATCTTAAGAGTACTGTCAATTCTTTTTTTTCTAAGCTTATCGATAATTTTTTCATAAACATTATAGCAGCCATTTACGTATAGTATAAAGGCAACAAAAAAGTCTTTGTGAGCATTAGCAATATTTTTCTGGTTACGAAAGTTTGTTTTAAGGAAGCTATCTAAGTTAAACTTGTGTTTATCCAAATACAATGTTGAAACACTTTCCTCATAGCTAGACAAGAGTTCTTTGAACTTTGGTGCAATTTTCTTTAAAGCTTCTTCTTCTGAAAGATTAGATTTTTTTATCGCTTCATTAAGACTGCTAAAAAACATCTTACCAAAGTCCTCAATTAATACGCCTTTAATTTCTATGTTTTTAAACCGTCCCATTTATATGTTTAAATTTATTAGTGTTTCGATAGATTGGTGCTAACCAATGTTAGGTTTGAGATAGGTGGGGATTTTTATCACAAAACTTCATTTGAAGAACTGAACTTGAACCGTTACTATCTTTAAGTTTATGTAGAGGCTAGGCTACCGTTTATCCAAAGGTATTACATCATCTAATTTATTTGCAAGCCCATTTTGGAAGAACTCCGAATACTGTATCAACTGAATGACTTCAATATTCATTTTCCATTTGAACTCCGTTAAAATTGTAATGTTTAACAAAACTGACTTTCGAACTTCATCGTCAGTTTTATCCTGCTTGTTATCGTTGAAAACTTCTTCGGTTGCATTGTTTAAATCAATTACTGAACAATACAAATTGATAGAGTCACTAATTTTCTTTAAGGAATCTCTTGCGATGATGTCATCCTCAATTGGTTTTGTTGCGATGTTCGGCAAGTCGGTCTTTTTGAGAATAAACAAAGTATCTCTTACAATATGTGAACCGTTGAAAGTATAAATGTCTGTTTTTTTATACTTATGATTTGAAAGTCCTGGAACCCTTAGTTGACTGATAAAGTAGTCCAAGTGTAATCCGAAATTTACAATCACAAAAGTTTCATCAATTTCGAGTTTGTCAATCGCTTTGAAAAAGTCATCTGATTTTAGTAAATATGATTTTGATATTTTACGAATAAATAATTCGCTTAACCCTTCGATCAAACTTGTTGAAACTACTGATGCCAAATAGGAATCATACTCTATGTGATGCACTTCAGGGTTTTCGGAGAAAGCATCTTTGCTTTGAAGCATTTTTCGTCCACTTATGTACCACTTGTCTGAGTTGTCATCTTGTATTTCTGTGACGTTATTTATTGGTTGGAATTTTTCTATGGTAAATTCAACGATTGCTTTTGTTCTATTTTCAAACTGCAAGATTTTCTCATTTGATAAGGATAAATTCACAGCGTTTGAATGATAAGCACCTTCAAGAGTTGATTTGAACTTTTCTATAAAATCAATTGGGTATGGTTTTTCATTTTTCGCGCACCATTCAGGTGTAATGAAATCAAGGCTTAATGATAACAGTAATTCTTTATTCTGCAAATGTTCGTACACTAACTTTTTGAAGAAGTCAAGTCCATCAATCCATTGCTTTATTTCACCTTGTGTTGGTGGAATTCGTGGAAGGTCAAGCGGTGTCATTGTAATCAGATGAGGATAAATGGTCCATTGTCTCAAAAACAAAATAGTCATGTATGACATTATCCATTTCTTAATTTCATAATCCGCATTCAGTCCACTTAACTTAGGAAATGGATATTGATGTGAAATCCAACTATATTTACTTTCGTAAGGGTCTTTTACATCAAAATAGAATTTGAAAATATGCTCCATTGATTCAGGTAGCAGTTCATATTTCGGTGGTTGGCTTTGAGTATAATTGAAAATCCGTTTGAGACAAGAATATCTTTCTGAGTATGTAAGCAAACCGCCTAAAGCATAATGAAATTCAATGAACTTTTGGCGTTCAGTTCTTCTTTTATCAACTACATCTTGGTTGCTGACTTGAAAATTATTTGCCGTGTTATCATATCTTTTATAAATGCTAGGCATATTGAAAGAGTAGTATTGATGACAAAACTCCCAATGGTTCATAATCAAATCATCTTGCTGATACCTCACAGCAAGAAGAATATTTCTCCAAAGCCAGACATAGGTAATTTCAGAAATTTCTTTACCCTGACTTTCTCCAAGCAACCAAATTCCTGCTGATGTTCTGTGTTCTAATAAAAAATTTCTCTTTTCCTTGAAGATTGCTAACTCCTCAATTGCTCTATAAAAAGTTTTATAATAAAATTCAGTATAAACGACAGGTTCATTAGTGAACTTATCTCGAACCTTTTTAAACTCTGAAGAAAAAAAGTTAGAAAGCGTTATTGAATAATTTGTCTGTTGGGTTCTTATTGATTCAAGAAGCAAATCAGACAACGCTGAAAAATATTTTAAATCAGATTCAATTTTCTTCATGCTTTTGCATTAGATATGGTATGAACTTAGACAGTGTGTAATAAATTAGAATTTTCCTAACAAAGAGAAAAAAGAAAATCACAAGCAGTATTGTATTGAAGGCAACAAGTATTGATGCTGAATTCTCTATAAAGAAATTAAAGCCGTCTAACTTTATTAAAGGCGGTATTCTTAACCACCATATAACGATAAATATCAATGAGGAAAATAAAGAGTATCGAAATGCTATACTTTCCCGTTCTTGGTCAAAAAGTTCCACTATTTTATCAGAAGAATATTTCTCATCAAGTCGTGCAATCACTTGAAGCAATAAAGGGTATGCAACTCCAAGAAGTGCAATTACTGTATTTATGTATGCGTCTATGCTTTCCATTCCTTGTTTTTTGCAATCTATTTTAAAATTAGTTACCCCTTGCTTTGCCACAAACGTTATGGGACTTTGCGTACGTGCATTACACGGAGGGTGGTTTCTATTTGTTGAGATATTAAAATTAGAAATTAAGTTTTATGTATCCAAATTCCCACCTAATGCAAAGGATTAGTTAGCTGTTGCCTAAGTTTCTTTTATCTAAAGTCTCATTTCTTCTACCTTTCATTTGTAAAGCGATTAGATCTCGGTCTCCATAAAAAACCAAATTCTTCTCTTTTTTATCAATTACAGCATAAACTTGAAGTCTATTGTCAGAATCATATCTTTCTAATTGTTTAGTCAAATAATCATTTGGAAAATTATTCTGATTATCAATTGCAAAATCTAAAAGTTGATCGATTGCATCATCCCAATCTTCTACAGTTAATTCTTCGTCAAATAATACTTTGATTACTTTTCCGCTCTTTGTTTGAAGTAGTACTGAAACCGACTTTGATTGAGTATTATTATCAGGTTTCTTATTAGAGGATTCTGAAGCATAAAAGGTATGTACTCTTATACTTCTCCCACTTTTGATAAATCTCTTTAGCCAATTTCTCAAGATATTGTAATGATCTTTTCCTGCTTCACTGAGAAACCCTTCAAAGTAAGGTTTGCAGATATATACAACTAGAGCAGTCGGAATGGCCCATTCAAGTGTAGCCATCGCACCTTGCTGAGGTTTCCTTTGAACAATAATATTTAGTCCATCAGACTTCAATTCACTCATTACATCTTCTGAAGCAAAGTCCGACATTTTATCTGGAACTTCCACTATAATATGATTTATCTTTTCCATCATTCAATTTTATTAAAGAAATATGTTTAAAAGGTTGTAGCTAACGTTCTGGGGCATTGTTCTCGGGCAGGACATGGAGCGTGATTTCTATTTATTGTGATATTAAAATTACAAATTAAATTCTATGTAACAAAATGTCCGACTAAAGCAAAGGACTTGTTATGCACTGCTTTTATTTAACATCTCTTCCATGTTTTTAATTAATTCTCCAAATTTAAATGAAACATCATCAAAAGTTAAAAATTCAGTATTGTTCTGCCTACGATTCCATGCTCTTAAAATTGCACGATTTGCTTCAGTAAAATTTGTAGAACGACCTGCTATTATTAAAAAGTTGGGTTTTTCTAGTCCTGTGAGCTTATTTTTTAAATAATTAATATTTTGTTCAAGCCATATTTCCCAGTCCAAAGTTTGTTTTTGAGCATGATTGAATTCAGCGGTTAATTCTCCATTCTTAGTAAAAATTGGCATTGAGGCTTTTTCGATTTCAACAAAAGTGTATTTTATTCCTTGTTCTAGAGTATTCGAATAAACAAAATCAGTTACAAAATCATCTCCTAATTTTTTCTTGGGATAAATGGTAGAATATGGTTGAACAATTATTGGATATTCTTTGATAAATAATTGCAATTCTTCTTCTTTATTTGAGCTTTTAAGCAATTCTTCAAATTGAACTTTAAGTGAATTATAAATTTCTAAAATTGTTTTAGCTTCTTTTTTGGGAGTGCTTTCATTTTCATGCTGAATATTTATATTCATACCAAGGATTGCCAATTTTACATCCAAAAGTGCATCTTCCAAATCTAAGTTATTATTTACTTCTTCATATTTCAAGACGGAAATTTGAAGATTGTTTATTTCGAATTCTCCATTCAGTTTTAGTTTCCCTATTTTTAATAGACTACCGAAATTTAGTTTGGCAATGGCACTAAAATTTATCATTCGACCATCTCTATAAGGTATTGGAAGTTGCAAAAGCAATTTTTCAATTAGAATATTAAGAATTTTAACTTCAACTATATTTGCTCTAGGATTTTCCGAATGTCTTATTAATACTACTCCATCAAGACAACCATAGATTAAACTAGATTGATCTTTAGGAAAATGCTCTTCGAATTTGCTTGAACTATTATTATCTAAGGATGAAAACTTTATTCTTTGATTATTGATAGTAGTCCAATATTGTTGTTCAAGATTTTTGACAAAATCAACTTTCCTTTTTATCAATTTTAAAATTGATTTATTTTGATTGTTCTTCATTTCTACTTATAATGGTGCATAAAGTTTTGGGACTTTGCGCTGGGGTGGTAAACGAAGCATGAATTTTATTTAATAAGAGTTTATATCTATTAATTAAATTCTATGGCAAAATGCCCACCTATTGCAAAGGCAATGATATGCACACTTAATCTATACATCCTATTTTTAATTAAGACTATTTAGTAAGAATGAATTTACCAGCTTGAACTTTTTTTGACTTCGAAATCAAATTATAATAATATGTACCACTATTGTAATTTTTTACATTTATTAAAAGTCTTTCATTCGCAGAAATATTTTCACTTTGAAGTACTTTTGAGTTACCGTCATAAATGATGAGTTGGTAATTTTCCATATTACTTGGTAAATTGAATTCGAAAGTCAACATCTCTGTAGTTGGGTTTGGGTAAAGTTTAACAACAGAGTTGTCTATTGATGTAAAATCAAAAGTTGAAGTTGGTAGGCTACCACATAAAGAATAAATTTTAGTCTGGGTAACACCAGGTGGTTTATCAATAATAAGAAATAACTTAGCTCCTTCAGAAGTATTAGAAATGGGTCTTGTATCCTGTGTCCCACCTAAACAACCGAAGCAATAAGGTCCTTTTGCACTATCAACGTTCAATAAAACAGTTCCATCTGTTCGTAGAACCATAAATGGATTATAAGCGCCATTAGGAGCGTCTAATGCATATTCTATATTTGAAGAATCGCAATCAAATAAAGATTTAGTAACATATACTATTCTATACCAAGGCCAAATTTGGACTGGAACTGAAATGTTAGTTAAATATGGCGTAAAATCCATATTGTATAAGCTAAATGAATTTAAGGTAGTGTCAATTAGAACATATTTCGTTTCATTTTCGCTAATGTTAGTCGGATATAATAATGTACCAAAAGAAATAGTATCAATCGAATGTTCAAGTGTAATTTGCCCGCGTGTCAATAGTGGTTGTAATAGGCATACTATAGTAAGTAATGAAATTAGTTTTCTCATGATTTTATATTTTGAATAAGTAAAATTATAATGTAAGATAGAAATTGCCATATAGATTATTGATGAATAATCAATAATCTAAATTTTGAATTAGTGTGGAATATTTGTAAATATTATAGTAAGTCAATTTTTATATTAAACATTACTGGATTAAGTATTATCACTGATGCTTATAATGTGTAGTCAAGTAAACTATGAATTTACAGTAAAAAAATCTTAAAGAATAATTTGCTTCACCATTGTTTCACTAGCTAAAATTATTAATATATAATATACTAATATACAATTTAATGCATATTAGGGTTCAAATCCCACCGACTCCACAGAATGATCAATGCAAAACCTGCAAATAAGGTTTTGCATTGACTCACTTTTTGAGAAAGATGGGAACACATTTTTGAAATCCCACCGACTCCATCTTCGCTCTTCGAAACTTTAGAGTAGGAGAGCATAATTAGAACGAAGGGAATATAATATTTTCTTTTTTTTAATTTTTTATATTAAATTTGCACACGATTTCATATAAACATTTTTCCAACTATTATTTTATGTCAACATCATTTAACAGAATTCTAGTACATGCTGTATGGAGTACTAAATACAGGCAAAAATTGATTTATTCATCAATTGAGAAAGAGATTCATGAATTTATAAAAGCAAAATTTAATGATATGGGTTGTTCTGTCGTCATCATTAATGGAATGCCAGATCATGTTCATTGTTTGTTTTTGATGAGTAGAACTAAATCAATTTCAGAGATTATCAAATTCGTAAAAGGCAGCAGTTCCCATTATATTAATGAACGAAAATTACTGAATACGAATTTCATGTGGCAAATTGGATATGGTGCATTTTCGGTCGATCATTCAAACATAGATTATATTGCCAATTATATCCGAAATCAAAAAAGGCATCATAAAATGAATGATGTGTGGGTGGATCATGAAATCGATATTACCCAATAATAAAAATGATATTTTCCCCAAAGCATAGGGTTTAAACCCTATGCTTTGGGAATTTAAACCCTATACTGTGGATGGGGATTACCTTATTCGGTGGGCATTCACCCGTCACAAACCTCATTAAAATATTTCCAAACGGGATCGGAGACAGGGGCGGGGGCTGTGATTTTTATGGATTCACCAGAAACAGGATGTGTAAATTGTATGGCGCGGGCGTGGAGATGGATGCTACCATCTGGATTACTACGGTTGAATCCATACTTTAAATCGCCTTTGATGGGACAGCCGATATCCGCTAACATTACTCGAATTTGATGATGGCGGCCTGTTTGCGGATCGATGTTTAATAAATGATAGGTATCAGACGAAGCGAGTAGGGTGTAGGTTAAACTGCTTTCTAATGCGCCTGCCTTGGGTTGCATGGACGCGAAACTTTTGTTCATTTTCTCATTCTTGATGAGATAACGAATGAGTGTATCCTCGTTTTGCGGAGGTAAATTTTTAACAACAGCCCAATAGGTTTTTTTGATTTCCTGGTCTCGAAAAAGTTTGTTCATTCGCTCCAACGCTTTGCTGGTGCGTGCAAATAAAACGACTCCACTAACAGGTCTATCGATACGATGAATGACTCCTAAAAAAACATCACCGGGTTTGTTGTATTTTTCTTTTACGTAGACTTTTACTTTTTCACTTAAGGGTTCATCACCGGTTTTATCGCCCTGAACAATATCACCTGTCTTTTTATTGACGGCAATGATGTGATTGTCTTCGTATAAAATTTCTAATACCATTTACAATTATTTATTAGTCCAAATAACCATATTTTTTTTCTGATTAGTTTATTTCAGTATCACTGACTTGTATTGAATAATAAATTACTCAAATAATAGTGACCTAGTCAACCGGATATCTGCAATATAAATTTTAGTTTTAAATTAAGATTCTAGTCTTATTTTACTTGTTACTTTCTTTTACGTGAAAAGAAAGTAACCAAAGAAAGCACGCCACCCAACACCAACCAATTTTTGCAATTTCTGCTTTCTACTTTCTTTTGCAACCACTGAACATTCTTTTGTGCTATATCTTCACTTCATCGGTATAGCAAAAATCGGTTCGCACTGTTGCGTGGACGACCTCCGCACTGCACGGAACGATATTGCATATTATTAATATTTATTGCTCGAAATAAGTTCCCATTTGGGTTTAACAGATTGGACTGCCTTTAATAAATAATTATTATAAATCTTGCACTCCAACATCTCCATTAATATTGCTCTTGTTCATTTGGAAAATCTTTCGATTTCACATCAGCAATGTAGCGTTTGGTAGCGTCTTGAATATCGTCAAACAAATTCATGTATCGTCTTAAAAAACGAGGATTAAAATCTTTGTTGATGCCTAACATATCGTGTAGAACGAGCACTTGTCCGTCGCAGCCATTACCGGCACCAATGCCAATAGTTGGAATTTTTAAGCCGCTCGAAACTTCCGTGGCTAGCTGAGCTGGAATTTTTTCTAAAACGATACTGAAGCAACCTAATTCTTCTAGCAAGTGTGCATCTTCTCGTAATCGCTGTGCTTCGGCTTCTTCCTTTGCTCTCACTACATACGTTCCAAATTTATAAATCGATTGTGGTGTCAATCCTAAGTGGCCCATCACCGGAACACCTGCAGATAAAATACGTGCAATAGCTTCTTTTACTTCAAGTCCACCTTCTAATTTTACAGCATGCGCACCCGTTTCTTTCATGATTTTGATTGCTGAGTTCAATGCCTCCTTCGAATTGCCCTGATAGGAGCCAAACGGAAGGTCTACCACCACTAAAGAGCGCTTTACTGCTCTAAGTACTGAAGCCGCATGATAAATCATCTGATCCAATGTAATGGGCAAAGTAGTTTCGTGTCCTGCCATGACATTACTTGCTGAATCGCCCACTAAAATCACATCGATACCGGCAGCATCTACAATCTTTGCCATACTAAAATCATAAGCTGTGATCATGGAGATAGGCTCGTGTGCCCGCTTCATTTCTAACAACGTATGCGTAGTAATCTTTTTTTGTTCAATGGGATTTGACATAAATTTTGCAGTATTGAATAGTGATCGTTAAACTTAAAAATTAATTTTCCTTAGGCAATACGAAAACTTTATCTTCTGGATCAGGAGCTTTCTCGATGGGTTTCTTTGCTGATTTATCTGCAGGAAGCGATTTGATATTTTTTTTCAAATTAATAATAGAATCTCTCAACGCTTCGTTCTCTGAGGCGTAATCATCGGCTCGCAATTTTTCTGCCTTTAATTTTTTTGAAAGTGTAATGACTAAATCCTCTCCACTGTTTGCCTTCACGATATCTTTATACTTTATTAATTCCTGATTGATTTGAAGTAAGGAATCAATACTTTTTTGCTTCATGGAAACTTGCTTTTCCATAGAAGAAAACTTCGCTTCATAGGCTGCCTTTTCCTTTTCTTGTTCTTTCTCACTTCCCTTAAAAGAAGCAATCCTCGAAGTCAATTCTTCATTTTCTGCTTCTACCTTATTTAGTTTCGTTTTTAATTCGATGATGGATTCGGCCAAAGCAATTACATCGCCTTCATTGGTAGATTCTGCAATATCTTCACGTGATAATCCTTCCACTTTCTCGTTGCTAAATAAGTAAACGAAATCCACCTTACCCAATGTACCTGGCCCAATAATAAAACCGATACCGCCAGATTTGTATGCCAATTCTGAAAAAGTTAAAATTAAGGTATTGTTTAAATATACATCATACTTTTTATCCTTTGTTCTTAACTCAAGAAGATTGGCTAAATTATTTTCTTTTAAGACACTTGATTTTACCCATCCACCATCTTTAGCTAAGCCGGTTAAATACGTGTAGCCAGTTACCGTAATTTGACGTAAACGATATTGTTGAAATTGATTGATTTCAAAAACGAATCCACCTTTCCCTGATGGTTGGGCCATAAAGATGAGTCCGATGCTGCCGTCGTTACTTGCCGACTTCACCAATTTCAAGGAAGTAATTAATCGGTAAGAATTCAACTCTTGATCAAACTCACCCATCACTGCAAAAGGAGATAGTTTTGATTTCCGTTGGATGATGTATTCGCCCTCTTGAATCAACAATAAATTTTCGGAATTGGAGAGAAATGGCCAACCTTTAGCTACTGAATCAAAAGACTCTTTGTAAAAAGGGTATTCAAAGCGATCGGAAATTTGTGGGACTATTTTAGCGCTGCTTGATTGAGCGATCAAAGAGGATGATGGTACCATCAACAGAAGCACCAATTGTAGCAGGCAGATCCGTACGACTTTTCTAAGCATGCCCAAAGGTACAATATGAAGCAATAAACCCATATTTTGATGGACGAATATTTGAGCAAATAAAAACCGGACTTGCTCCATCATGGAATAAGTCCGGCTTAAATCTTGTATTTTTTTAATTTGACTTAATCAGCTTTTTCGTGCTCACCAATGCTCCATCTTTGTATAAACCAATGATGTAAAGCCCGGGTACACTTATTTTAGAACCGTAAAGATGTCCTTCATTTTGAACAATTTCTTCGGTACTAATTAAACGACCAGTACAATCATAAATCGTTAAATACATCGATTCACCTTTAGAATTCCCATTAAGATTTAATTGAAACGTTCCATTTCCTGGATTTGGGTAGATGGAAAACGCTTCCGATTTTGAGTTTTCATTCACCCCAGTAAATCCTTCAGTAACAGAAAACGCATCAAAACCTCCTTCTAAGAAATTTCCTGAACTTGGTTTGTCCTCAATAAATACTTTAAGTTGCATATTCGCACCTGGAGTCATGAAACTTGATACTTTAATAAATTGATTCACCCAAGTACCAATTCCTGGAGTGCTATGTGATACCGCCTCTAACGTTACCGTATTAACGCCATTCGTTAAACGAATAAATAAAGTATCACGATTTGCTAGAGGTACATTAGATGGACTTGAAAACCATCTTGCATAATTAATATAAGGATCTACATAAGTTGTTAAATCAAA
>JANOPQ010000107.1:0-14617 GCA_031421935.1 Bacteroidota bacterium
TGATCAAAAGCTCCCAACAGTTGTGATTTGCTTTCATCTTGTATCTTTGAAATATTGAAAGCACCAACTAAAAGAATTCTAACATTGAAGAAATTGTTGTGATTTGCTTTCATCTTGTATCTTTGAAATATTGAAAGCACCAGAGGTGTCAATATTTCACTCTATTTCAATGAATTAACCCTAATTTTAGAAATAAAAAATCAGGCGACTTAAAGCTTCAGCACCATCGAGGACTGGAGCTTTTTGCATTCCCTGAAAGTAGAAATTGCTGTCGCCATTACACTTTCGGGCTATGAAATCGCTAAGTAGTCTGCTTTCTGATTAAAATAATTCTAATTGTTGAGGAGTATCTGGCCTTTCTGCCACTTTACGTCCATAAAAAATCTGCATCATTCCAAATTGCTTATCAGTAATGGATAAAATACCCACATGCCCTAGTTCCGGCAACAATTTTTTTACTCTTTTGGTGTGCACCTCTGCATTTTCGCGACTTGAACAATGACGTAAATAAATGGAAAATTGAAACATGGCAAATCCATCAGCCATTATCTCTTTTCGGAATTTGGCTGCAACCCTTCGTTCCTTCTTGGTTTCGGTGGGCAAATCGAAGAGTACAAGGATCCACAAAATTCGATATTCATTAAGTCTCATTTATTCCAATACAGGGTAAATAATTTTTTTACTGCTTCCATCAAAACATCGCACTAAAGAAGCCGTTGTTCTTTGAATCCCAACCATCATTGGGCTTTTCTCTCCTCCAATTGTTATATCCAATGCAGGAATTTCTAATAGTTTTCTTTTTAGAGATAATGTAAGTTCATTAAAATCTTCTCCATCATCTACAATTCTACATACAATTTCATCCACAAAGGGGCGATAAGGTTCCATAATATCATCCGCTAGGCAATAGGCATTGTATTTATTACGATGATGGATCCCAAAGGTAGGAAGCAATCCGGATGCAACTAAACCCCTCGCAACAATGGCTCTTAAAATTGCATAACCATAATTCAATAATTGATTAGGTGGTTCGCCGTCCCTACGCCGAAAAAAATTCAATTTCTCCGGAAAGATAGATTTCCAATAATAAGCTGCTGCCCTGGCTTCATAATTATCAGGGTCACCAGAGCGAACATTGGCAGCCCAGGTCATCATGTTTTCAATTTCAATACCCTTCTTCTTTAACAGAATCGCTTGATTATAAATTTTAGAATTCACTGTTTGTTGCCAAAGTTGCTTCTTCAAAGGAATGGAAGCATCTATTTGAACCCTGAAACGTTCACTTTGTACAGTATGCACGCTTAAGGGTAACATAAGTCCGAATGGATGATGTGTTGAATCACACGGTATAAAAGCCACATTATTCTCAAGCAATGCTGCAATCAAGGCTTGCGTAATCGTTATTTGCTGATGATCTAAAATCACTACTCCAATGTCTTCAATCGGAATAGCAGTTTTTGATGCTCGCTTTATTATTTCTGGCAAATCCTTGTTTTTCTCTACTTCCGGTAATTTTATCAATAGCTGACCATTCTCTAGACTTAAATAAGCTGGATTACCAAAGTATAAGGTGCGCTTGATCATACAAAAGAACTATTAAATTTAAAGTTACTTATTCTTATTTATTTTTTGAAGCTCCTCCACATCGAGCTTATCTTTTGTGCGACCCGTATTGAATTTAGTTAAAATCAAATGATGATAATCTACAATAGGTACTTTACAAATTCCAATTGGCCATTCCACTCTTTTCTCCCATGCTTCATCAAACTTTACAAGATTTACTTTGGTAAGAAAATCAATACGTAATGGTTGTTCGCCTATGCTGATAGTTTGAGCTTCCGAAAAATCAAGTTTATCAACTTCAATTAATTCCTCTTGATTCCTGCCAAATTTAGATAGGACTTTTATAAGTCGAACTTTTTGCTCATTATCAGGTCTAATCCAAAAATCGATATCACCTGTATATCGACCGTATCCGTAATAATTAACAGCATATCCTCCAATAAGCAAAAAGTCTACATTGTTCTCAATTAATTGAATAATTACTTCTTTAAAAATAGGCTCTAATATTTTCATTTTGGTTGATTAATTATTATTTTAGAATTTTTAAATTTTACTGTTAAGTCCTTTAAATCTTGCTCACTATGGGTGATTCCAATTAGCTTTTGAAGATATTCCATGCGTTCATCATGCGATAGATTACGCGTATATTCACGGTCTTGTTCTTCTAGCGCTTGCGAATTAGTAATTTGAATTCGTGTGTTGTATATAGGTTGAGGTTCATTAGTATGGTTTAATTGGAACTTGCTATTGTAAATATTTAATGAATTAATATTTCCAATTCTATCTATTAAAATTGGAAAGCAAAATTCTTTTATCATCAGTTCATCGATTGACTTTTCCATTTTATTTAAAACTGAAAATTCTTTTTTATCAACCAATGACTTTGCTACATGAGATTGTACAAAGAAGCATTGATTTCCACTAGAGCTTACCATTTTATAAATTCTATCAATTTTACCAACTATTAAACGTCCAATTTCAAATTTCTGCAAGTTTTCTAATTCTTCCTTTGTGGGTAAATAAACCAAATCATTGGGTGACAAACTAAAAATCAAGTCTGATCTTTCTTTGGTTTTTTCATCAATTTTATATTGATGAACAGAAGTTAGTCCTTGGATTTGATTATGAACAACTTCATTTAAAGGGACACTAGAATAAACTCGTTTTCCATTCTCATTATGATAAATTGCAAAGAAAAGATTAGTTCCTTTAGCTGCTTCAACAAACTTTTTAGTCTTATTTCCTGAATTTCCAATATTAAATTTAATCCCCTTAGCCTCAGATACTCTAACTTTATAAATAGGCTGATGGAACTTTCCACTATTTAAAGTAATAATATTCTTATTCATTTCATCAATTCCTTCTGGCGAAAAAGCTAACGTTTCCGGCAAAATTAATTTGCCATTATCATCCTTTTGATTTTGATATTTAGCCTTTCGGAGATGACATAATAGAATTTTTTGAATGCCTGTATCAGTAATACTTTCAATTGTTGATTCATTGAAAGAAATATCTAAAGGGACTCGAGAGGCAACCAAATTATTTTCATAATAGTAAATTTCAACTTTAGAAACATTTTTTTCATCCCAATTATTATCTTGGTCTTTGAAAAACTTAAGAATGGCTTTTTTATCATACTTTTCAGTAATCAATTCTTTAATTTTACTTTTGATCGACTTATCAACCACCATCTCATAGTTATCTATAGCAGCGGAAAGCTGAACCGTTTTCTTATACTTTATGTTTACTAAACCCTTTACAGTGTCCTTATGCAATGGCTTCCTTATTGCCCAATTTTCACCCTTTGTTTGCTTAACGAATACTTTTTCAATAGCTTTCCCTTTTTCATCCTTTTTCCACTGTTGAGTATAATTAAGTGTTTTGTTTATTACGCGTAAACTCTGTTTGAAACTGACAATAGTAGTTTGCAATTTTTGTTTGCTATCTTCTGTAATTGTTGGCCACGGCTTATGAAATACCCATTTGTAGTTATTGGAATTAACTTTATCAAACACCTTTTCACATAATTGCTTTCGTAAATCAAATCGCAAATCACTTAGTTTTTCCTTAGCATATTCATTATTCAAAAAATTAATGTGGTTTCTTGTTGCGCATGCAATAACTAATGCATCCAAAGCATGGTGACGATGGTCAATTCTTTTCTTATTGAATCCTTTTGATAATTCAATAGGAACAGTAGTTTGAAATACTCTTTTCCCTTCTTTATTTTCCCACTTACCAAATGCTTCTGACTTAGTAAGTTCATTCATTCTTTGAAACCTCGGAGAAATTATATCGTTCCAAATATCATTTAACCCCCAATCATGTTTTAAAGTCGAGGTAATATTACCATTACATGCAATTACATTTTTAGAAGTCACGGCTTCTTCACTATCCTGCCGTACAATATTTGATAATAAATTTTTAACTACTTTGCTAATGTATCTAGTATCATTTAACTGTCGCTCAACGAATGAATCTGGAATATCTAACATCAACAATTTTTTCATCTTGCTACGATTATTTGCATAACTATCTTTAACAAATGCCTCATAAGCATCGAGTGAAAATAATTTTACCTTTTTACCAAAACTCAATTCAATAATTTTAGCTGGATTAGTACTTATATACTGAAAAGCAGTATAATTATCTTTATCCTTGTTTACTTCACTTTCACAAATCACCTTATTACTAAGACTATCATCAAAATAACGTGACTGTGGAATAATGTGCTCTATTTCATAGGCAGGAGTAAATAACTTAGACAATTCAATTACTTCACCAGTATATGGTGAACGATACTTTTGTTCTAGCCATAGTTTATAACGAACTAATTCTGATTTAGAAGGTTGTGATGTTTTTAATATCTTACCAATATCATCTGGTATTTCTATATTACTTTTCAAAACGCCTTCCTCGTAAATTTTTAAAATTTCCTGTTGGCTTGGTGAATAAGGACGAACATTCAGGTAGTTCGAATCATTCTTCAGTTCTGTAATAAGAGATTTAATTCTAATATTTGTATTTTCATTTGCATTAACTTGATCAGACATTGCTTTACGCTTATCCGCAGGATTTTTCATTTCTCGACCCATCTCAATATGTATCTCATCAAAGAAATTTGGTTTTCCTTTTCCGTAATACTTCCATAAATCTGAAATTACTTTTAAGGTTTCCTTTATTATTTGTTCGACAATTGGATTTCGCAAGTATCCCTGTTGAAAAACAGTCTTTAAATAATAATCAATTGCTTCAGGATTTTCCCATTTCAAAGTTTCACTTGATTCTGAATGTCGCCCATAAACAGCATAACATGCTTGGTAAGTATTTAATCCCTGTAGAGGGTTAACATCCTTCAATTTAGCAAAACTCTTTAATAGTTGTCTTGGAATATCATCATCAGTAATTTCCTCAATTTTTCTCTCTTCAAAATCAATTTCCTTTAAACGTTCAATTATTGCTTCAACTCTACTTTTCACATTTGGTAGAACATTTGATAAAACCCAATTGGAACCTCTGCGCATTAATGGCAATAGCTTTTTAATGGCTTTTTCAGAATAGGAACCATAATCCATCTCAGTAAAAGTTATTTTCTTTAATTCACTAATTTCCTCAACTGTAAATTTATTATCCAATAACAAGTCATAAACACTTTTGGAATCCGACTTTCTGTTTTGATTTGGAGTTAACGCTTTATCGATTTCAGCTTTCGATGTAATAGAATACAGTAAATGCCAAATTTTAATTTCAATTTCTTGAGTCAATATTGCCTTCGATTTTTTGTCAAGCTTATTGAGAATTAAATTTCTGGTTTTATTACAGGGATATAATTTATCTTCGACATAATTCCATCGATATTTCTCAGCGTTTTTCTTTATCCCGAATCCAGGATATTTCAAAAACGATTTTTGCTCAATCTCCTTTTTATCATTTAACCACGAAAAAAAATTAGAATAATCGTCTTCTGATTTTAAAAACTCTGAAGTTACATCTAGCTCATTACCGTTAAAAATATTATCCTTATCATAAATTCTTAAATTATGAATAAACTGCCAAAGTCTAAACTCTTGAAACAATGGATGCGATTTTGCGATGCATTTTATTGTTATTTGTTTTGTCTCATTAGTCTCTTTATCTACATAAAAGCGACGCTCATATTGACAATCACTAATTAATGATTTTTTACTTTTCAAAGGACGCTGATAGAAAATAATATCATCCAAAAATAAATAGGATAAATCACGCTGTTCAATATTTTTAAAATGATTATCATTATTGGGATAAAGTTCCTCAATGCATTTCAAATAGAGCTTTTCGTCTTTTAACTCATGGTGGAAATCCTTTTGCTTTTTCAATATTTGCTCAAGTTCTGTCTTATAAAAATTACGTTCAATCACACGAACTAACTTCCCTTTTATCTTTTGATTGGGGTTTTTAAGAAGAGTATCATAAATATAACTAGCAATAGTTTTACCGCTATCCTTTATAGTTTTCTCGGTTTTAATTTTTATCAGTTTCCACTTTTTATCCCAATCTTCATCAGTTGGGATAGCGAATTTTTTTCTAATTGTACCATCCTCTTCCAAGCGATCAACACCATCCTTATCTGTGTCAATAGTTACAATTATACTCTTTTCCAGTCCCAACCAATCAGGTTCAACCTTACTGAAGTATTTACCTGTTTCGCCATTTGAAAGTTTGATTTTGAATATTTTTAAACCTTTGTACACGACCTTAGTATCTTCGATACTTTCGATTTTTTCAGAAAGAAAATAAATTCTAGTTTGTGCAGTTCTTGTTGGATCATCATCTTCCTCCCCTCGCAACTGAAAATATCCTCTCTTTTGATTAAAATTTAATAAAAGCCATGCTAATTCTTCCTTTTCAATCTTTTCGCTAAGTGCTTTCTTTCTCAAATAATAGATTGTCCAATCATATGGAACTTTCTTTTTATTAGAAACCAATTCTGGCTGGTATTTCATAAAATCAACAATCATTTCATCAAATGACTTCTTAAAAATAAATTCAGCTTTTCCATATTCCGTTTGCCTATAGACCAATTTGGGCTCTATATTAGTTTTAAACTGCCCAAAATTCTTTTCGAAATCTATTTGATTTGAATAATGATGTGGTAAAAATCCTATAATATTTAGCACACGATGTAGTCGCTCTCGTCTTAATAATTCTCTTTCTCGCAACCTCCTTACGCTCCTGAATTGCGTTCTTTCTGCAGTTTGTGAAACTTTATTTCCCTTTTCGAAATCGCCCATCATGGCAGCATCCATCGGAATTATTCTAGACCCAATTCCTAAAATTTCACCTTGCTTTTCATCAAAATTCTGCAGAGTTAAAGCCCATCCAATAGAATTTGTCCCCAAATCCAAACCTAAAACTGTTTTCATATTGTTGTTTTTTAATGTTTTACAAATAAATATTAAAATATTATACTAGTTATCAAAATCTTGTCTACTTTAGCAGTACAAGATGAAGCAAATCACAATAAGGATTATTCCGTTGTGAAAACATTTAAGGCGGCGCAAGTCGCCTTTTCTTATTTTATAGAGCAATCCTTTTTTTAAAAAATCGGCCTAAAATCTCCGTATTTCTAAAAAGGTAATGCATAGGTAATAAACAAATTTCTATTTTCAAAATTATTATAAATTAGATCAATAGGGATATTGCATTGACTTCCTTGAAATTTCAAAATTTAATGGGAATTAGGGTTTAGAAACAGATTTGCGTGGGGGCCTGGGAGATTTCTTTTTCTCGTCTTCCTTTTTCAAATCAGGTTTTTTTTCATGTTTCGGTTCCTCCTTGATGGATTTTTTTTCATCCATTTTATCATCTGATTTTTTGGATTTTTTTTCTTCCACAATCAAATTCTTTAACTCCGCGGTCGTTTTTACATTCCCAAAAATCACAATCACTTTGTCGTCTTTTACGCTCTCTACCTTACCCACTACAGCTCCATTTCTTAATTTCACTTGAACCCCTTTCTTCAAATGAATGCGATTGTAGGCAATTAATTCTTCTTGCTTGAATAAATCTTTTTGACTTAATTCATTTCTTCGCGCTTGTAATTTGGTGTTGTATTTATCTAAAACTGCCTTTTTGTTTTTGGCCTCTTTCCAATCTTTCACAAATCGTGTGAATTTATCTTCCAGTTGTTTTGAAATGCGCAATTCTTTTTGACGGATACGTTCCTCGTTTTGCTCAATTTTATGCTCTTGATGCGCCACGTTTTTTTCGTATTTGTTGACGAGCTCATTCAATTTTTTTTCTTGAGATGAATTCACTTGGATCAAACGAGCTACCTCTGCTTTTTCATGCTCTACTTTGTTGAGCAACTCTTCTAACAACAAATTATTTTTCTGTACTTTCTTTCTTGCTCGATGAATTACAGAGGGAGGCAATCCACTTCGCTCAGCCACCACAAAGGTGTAAGAGCTACCAGGCTTGCCTACTTCTAATCGGAATAATGGAATGAGTTTCTTTGCATCGAAAGCCATGGAGCCGTTGATAATGCCCTTGGTTTTATCAGCAAGCACTTTCAAATTCATGTAGTGCGTGGTGATAATTCCTACCGACTTCTTGTAGTTCAACTCTTCCAAAATAGATTCCGCTAAAGCTCCACCTAGTGATGGATCGGTTCCTGTTCCAAATTCATCAATAAGAAAAAGAGAGTCGGCCGATGATTTCTCCAAAAATACTTTCATGTGCTTGAGTCGAGAACTGTACGTGCTTAACTCAAATTCCAAGCTTTGAGAATCGCCAATGTCGACTAAAACGTTTTTAAAAATTCCAAACCGACTGTTCCCATCTACCGTGACTAAAAATCCAGCTTGCAGCATCAATTGTAGAAGTCCAACCGTTTTCATACAAACCGTTTTCCCTCCAGCATTGGGACCACTAATCACTAAGATCCGCTCATCTCCCTGTAACTTCAAATTAAAAGGAATCGTTTTCTTTCCTGTGGCTGCGTTGTATAAAAACAACAAAGGATGACGGGCATCCAGCAAATCAATTTTTGGTTTGGGATCAACATAAGGCAACTGTGCATTCATCTTCACTGCCAACTTTGCTTTTGCACGAATCACATCATAACTTACGATTAACGAAAAATATTTAGTCAAGGCAGGATGGAATTTTCGAAGTAGCTCACTTAAATCACGCATGATTCTTTTAATCTCTTCACGCTCCTCCTCTTCCAGCGACAAAATAAGATTATTGATTCCAATGGATTCTTCAGGTTCTAGAAAGCAAGTTTTTCCGGTAGAAGAAATATCATGAATAATGCCCTTCGCACTTCTTTTATTCTCAGCTAAAATGGAAACTACTCTTCGTCCTCCTCTCCAGCTTTCTTCCGAATCGCTTAACCAACCACTTTTTCTGTACTTCTGTATGATAGATAAATAGATTTGATCGCACTCGACTCTTTTGCGAGTTAAATTTTTTCGAATGCGATTCAAGTCTGGAGATGCGGATGACAAGACATGTCCACTTTCATCCATTACACTTAAAATGGCAATTTGAATTTCTTTTTCAAAAATCACATCCATCAACAAAGAAGAGAGTAAAGGAAACTTAGCATCCTTATCTTTCAAAAAAGCAAAAACCAAAGCCATTTGACCTACAATCCGATTCAATTGCAAAATTTGCAAGGGCATCAACACCGAATTCTGAATAAAGAGAAGTTTGAGGTCCTGCCGAACATCAGGATAAGAATCTGAAGGAAAAGGCTCTCCATCTGAAAGGATCCTTCTCATCTCCTCTGTTTCCTCTAATCGCCTAAGTACCATGGCATAGTCTGATGAAAACGAGATTTTAAGCACATCTTCCTTCCCCGCAAGTCCACTACATTCCTCAGAGGTAATTTGACGCAATTTTTCAAACTCCTCAATCAGCAAAGAATGTTGTGGAAAGATGTTCATGGGCTGCAAAAATACGTTGAGATTGTTATTATTCTGACGATTTATCACAACAAATAAAATAATTACGAAAAATAGCCTCTAATTATCCACAATCACAGTTTGATTGTTGAAAACCATTCCGCTACTTTGCTAGGCTCATTACTTTTGCAGTCATGACTGAAATTAGCACATTGAATGATTTCGCCGTACAGGTGCGAAGAGATATTGTTAGAATGGTTCACGCCGTACAAAGTGGTCACCCCGGAGGCTCATTGGGGTGTACGGAATTTGCCACAGTTTTATACAACGATATCCTTAAACATAACCCTAAAGAGTGGGATATGAATGGGAAAGAGCAAGATCTTTTCTTTTTATCGAATGGACATATCTCGCCACTTTGGTACAGTGTTCTTGCCCGAACGGGTTATTTTCCAATTACAGAATTGGCGACATTCCGTAAACTCAACTCTCGTTTACAAGGTCATCCTACTACGCATGAAGGTTTGCCTGGTGTTCGCATCTCCTCAGGATCGTTGGGACAAGGGTTATCTGCTGGAATAGGTGCTGCTATTTCCAAGAAATTGAACAATGATGATCACTTAGTTTTCGTTTTAATGGGAGATGGCGAATTACAAGAAGGTCAGGTTTGGGAAGCTGCCATGTTTGCTGCCGGTAACAAAGTGGATAATTTGATAGCTACCATTGATATGAACGGACAACAGATTGATGGTGCTACTAAAGATGTACTCCCTATGGGTGATTTAAAGGCAAAGTGGGAAGCGTTCGGCTGGCAAGTGTTGAGCATGAAAGGGAATGATATGGAAGATGTACGCGCAACTTTATTGAAATCAAAAACTCAAACTGGATTGGGAAAACCAATTCTAATTTTGATGGAAACGATCATGGGTCATGGTGTTGATTTTATGATGGCCGGACATAAATGGCATGGAATCGCACCCAACGATGATCAATTAGCGGATGCTTTAAAACAAAATCCAAGTACACTTGGAGATTATTAGATTGAGAAAAAATAACGGAAGTAAAATTATTTTCTCCTTACTAGCAGTTATTCTGTTAAGTAATGGGATGGTTATGGCTCAGAAAAAATCACCTGAGCAACCTACTCGCATCCTTTTTCTTTTTGATGCATCGCAAAGTATGTATGCACGTTGGGAAACCAATACAAAATACGAAGTAGCGAAAAAGATGTTGAGTGAGATGGTCGACAGTTTAGATGGTATGACCAACCTTGAATTAGCATTACGTGTGTATGGTCATACTAAAAAGTATCCGCCTCAAGATTGTGACGATACTCGATTAGAAGTCCCTTTTGGAAAGAATAATAGTTTCGCCATTAAAAAAAGATTAGAGGAAATCAATCCATCAGGAACTACACCGATTGCGCGTTCATTAGAAGCATGCGGTGGCGACTTTCCCAAATCACAAGCGAGAAATATTATTATTTTGATTACAGATGGAATTGAAGAATGTAATGGAGATCCTTGTGCAGTATCGGCCATGCTTCAGAAAAAAGGAATTGTATTAAAGCCATTCGTCATCGGATTGGGATTGAATAAAGATTTCATTAAGCAGTTTGAATGTATCGGAAATTATTTTGATGCTACCGATGAAACACAATTCAGAAATGCTTTCAATATTGTCATCACCCAAGCGTTGAACAATACAACCGCTCAGGTGAACTTACTGGATATCCAATCACATCCTACCGAAACCAACACCAGTATTACTTTTTACGATCAACGAAGTGGGGCGGTGCTTTATAATTTTATGCATACCATCAATGCTAAAGGAGTACCTGACACAGTTCAGATTGATCCTTTAGGAATGTATCGCGTTACTGCACATACGATCCCATCGGTAAGCAAGGACAGTGTTACGCTTACTGTAGGAAAGCATACGATTATTGCATTGGATGCTCCTCAAGGCGATTTGCAATTAAAAATAGATGGGGCCAACGAGTATAAAAAACTTTATGCAATTGTTCGCAAACATGGTGAAAAAGCTACTTTGAATGTTCAAGAGTTTAGTGATATCACTCGTTATATTGTGGGCGATTATGATTTAGAAGTGTTGACTTTACCACGCATTTTCATCAACAATGTAAATGTGGCTCAAAGTAAAACTACGTCAGTTCAAATTCCAACGCCCGGTATTGCAACCATCATTTGCAATGCTCCAGGTTATGGCGACATTTTAGTTGAAAAAGAGAATAAATTAGAATGGGTAGATCGCATCTCCTTGAACAGTGTGAAGGAAAGTATTGTTTTGCAACCCGGACTCTACCGCATCGTTTTTCGACCTAAAAATTCACAGTCTGTCATCTATACCATCGAAAAAACATTCCGCATCGCTTCCGGAATTAGCATCAGTGTAAACATCAATTAAAATATATCACCCTTATCCCATGAAAAAATATACATTTAGTGAAAAGAAAGATACTCGTTCAGGTTTTGGCGCCGGATTACTCGAGGCAGGAAGAAAGAATGAAAATATTGTAGCTCTGTGCGCAGATCTTACTGGATCATTGAAGATGGATGCTTTTGCGAAAGAATTTCCAGCGCGTTTCATTCAAGTTGGAATTGCAGAAGCGAATATGATGGGGATCGCCGCAGGACTCACTATTGGAGGAAAAATTCCATTCACTGGAACGTTTGCAAATTTTAGTACAGGAAGAGTGTACGATCAAATACGTCAGTCGATTGCTTATTCAGATAAGAATGTAAAAATTTGCGCTTCTCATGCGGGATTAACGTTGGGAGAAGATGGTGCTACGCATCAAATATTGGAAGACATTGGCTTGATGAAAATGTTACCCGGAATGACTGTTATTAATCCTTGTGATTTCAATCAAACCAAAGCGGCTACTTTAGCCATAGCTGAACATCATGGTCCTGTTTATTTACGTTTTGGGCGTCCTGCTGTCCCAAACTTTACACCTGCCGACCAGAAATTTGAAATCGGAAAAGCAGTCATGTTGAATGAGGGTACTGATGTAACCATAATTGCTACTGGACATCTAGTTTGGAAAGCCATTGAAGCCGGTGAGCAATTGGAAGCGATGGGCATTTCGGCAGAAATCATCAACATCCACACCATTAAACCCATCGATGAAAAAGCCATTTTGGATTCATTGAAAAAAACAGGTTGTGTAGTAACGGCTGAAGAACATAATCGCATTGGTGGATTAGGTGATGCCGTGGCACAAGTTTTAGCAGTTCATTTCCCAAGTCCTCAGGAATATGTTGCCGTTAACGATTCATTTGGAGAAAGTGGAACTCCCGAGCAGCTCATGAAAAAATACGGATTAGAAGCAAGCAATATTGTGGAAGCCGTGCAAAAAGTAATGACTCGTAAGCGAGTGTTGGCTTAATAAAATTCTTTTTTAGAGTACGATTAAACCATTTGGGGAGTAGTGTGTCGAACTTGCTTATCCGAATTATTTATTGGTGTTTATGGCTGAACTAAGCGATCAGGAATTATTAGCAATGTTTAGAGATTCGCAAGCGAATGCTCATTATGCCTTTAATTTGATTGTAAAAAAGTACCAGCAAAGAGTGTATCTCCATGTTCGGAGAATGGTCATTGTACATGACGATGCCAACGATTTAGTTCAAAATACTTTTATTAAAGTGTGGAATCATCTAGAAGGATTTAGGGAAGATAGTCAGCTTTTCACCTGGATTTATCGCATTGCCACCAATGAATGTTTAGCCCATCTGAAACAGAAGCGAAAACGCTTTTTTCTACCTATTCATGATGTGGAACATGAATTAAAAAACCATGTTAACAACATGATTCCCTTCGATTCCAACAAGCTAGAATTGAAATTACAACAGGCTATTTTGAGTTTGCCTGAGAAACAAAGACTTGTCTTCAACCTTCGCTACTACGACAACATGAAATACGAGGAAATGTCGCAAGTATTAGGGACATCGGTAGGCGCTCTCAAGGCATCTTACCATCATGCAGTGAGTAAAGTAGAAAAATTTATTCTTACCGATTAAACCAAAGAGACACAATACCCTCTTAAAAACAAATCATGACAAACCCTACCAACAATACGGAAAGAGAAAATGAGTTGAAGGATGCGCCTACTTTAAGGGTCATTGCTCCTTCTGATTTCTTTAATGCACCAGATGGGTATTTTGATTCCTTGAGTTCCAAGATTCAAGATCGAATTCAAGAAAATAAAAGCAAGACGTACATCATCCCTATCTTTAGACCTGCATTTGTTGGAATTAGTTTTACGTTGATGATTATTTGCATCAGTCTTCTTTACTTCAATTCCATCAATAAAAAGGCAGAATACCAAAGTCAACAAGAGGCACCGAGCCTTGACGAAATTATTGATAGCGGATATTACCTCCATTTTGAAGAAGCGGTACTTGCTGAAACTTTATGCGATATGCCAAGCAAGAGCGACACTACCCAACTAAATGCACAAGACCTTGAATTAGAAAACTACCTAATTCAATCCATGAATGAAACCACATTATTAAACGAATTATAATGAGCACTATGAAAAAACTGATCTACACCCTACTCTTTGCTTTTCTATGCCTATTCAGTTATGAATCTGTAATCGCTCAAGCTGGAGGAGGTCGAGGTGAAAGAATGAAAGACATCGAATCCATGAAAATCGCTTTCATCACCAAACGCCTTAGTTTAACTCCCGAAGAAGCAAAGGTTTTTTGGCCGGTCTATGATGAATATTCAACGGAGATGAAATCAGTGCGTGAAAACAGAGTGAGTAATCTGAAAGAAGCCAAGGGAGAAATAGACAATTTAACTGACAAAGAGGTGGACAATATTATCGCTGATGACATTGCACTTCGCCAACAAGAAGTAGATATTTTGAAAAAGTATCATCCTCGATTTAAGCAAGTATTGCCCATCAAAAAAGTGGCGAAATTATTTAAATCGGAAGAAGAATTTAAACGTGAATTGCTTGAGAAAATTCGTGAACGTAAGGCGCAAGGAAAGGGCGGGATGCGGAAATAAGATTTATAATTTAAAATACAAAGAGACAGATTGAAATCTGTCTCTTTGCATTTTAATTTGCTCTCGGTCTTAATTAATTCTTAATAAATTTAACTGATAGAAAGTCATTTTTCGTAATCCAT
>JANOPQ010000108.1:0-9026 GCA_031421935.1 Bacteroidota bacterium
CCTGTTACTTCAAACATTTTGTCAGCCCAAAATAACCCAACAATATGAGCAATCGCAATTAAAATGTTTATGTATCCTCCTAGTTTAAGCATAAAGTTTTTTTGTTCCATATTTTGTAAGACCCCCAATTGTCAATAAAAGTATCCATTGACCAAGATTTAGAAAGTTGTTTGGAAATGAAGGAGATATTAGAATTATCAGCATCCAAACTATTGCATACCCAAAAAAATAGAGTGAAAGCAATTGCAAAATTGTCTTTTTATTCTCAAAATAGTTGGTAAAATTGATGAGAGTAAGAGCAATAGAAGCAAAAAGTAAGTCAAAAGAAATCCAATGCCAACCGCACCTTGCCATTGTCCAAATTTGTTGTTTTTCTACCCAATTATTTATATTTATGGCAGGTTGAATACTTGTTAATTCTATATCCCCACCAATTGTGTGGGCTAAAAAAGCTAACCCAGTCAAAATATTTGCAAGTAAAATTGGAATGTTTATTTTTTTCATTTCATTTAATTTTTGCAAATGTCTATAAAAAGTGAAGAAATCTATTTGATGTAAATCAAATTCGATTTTTTGGATTACGAATTCTACTTAAAGTTTCAAGTGTTATGCCTAAATAGGATGCGATATGGGTTAACGACACTCTTTGAAGTATATCGGGACGGATGTTTATAAGATTGTCATATTTCTGTTGTGCCGACTCAAATTGGATAGAAACTATTCTTTCTTGCAGTTGAAGCATTGTTTTTGTTACTGCAATTCTCCCTAATCGCTCAAAACAATGGTGTTTGTCTGTAAGTGTGAAAATTGTTTCTCTTGTTATTTCTAAAAAAGTAGTTTGTTCTAGTAATTCTATATTGTGTTTGCTTGATACGTTTTGATGGAAACTGTTTATAGAACTCATAAAATCGCCTTCAAAAGCAAACCAATCTGTAATCTCTTTGCCGTCTTTATTGTAAAATGCTCTTACGCAACCGCTAACAATAAAATACAATTTATCTGCAAACTGTCCTTCTTTTACAATTAGTGATAATTTCTCAACACATAATAATTTGCACGATTTTTTTAAGTCGTTTGTACAGTCTTCAGTCAAGTACGAATAATTTTTGCTAATGGTTTCTATTGCATTTTCTATGTCTGTTGTGTTTTTCATAATGATATATAACGGTTTAGAGATTTGCGAAAAATGGGAATTAGAAGCACAAATGTTCAATGTTCTTCGTGCGCTCTACATTGACCGCTATTGGTTTCGGGCTTGGCGAATGTGGCGATTTTTATGAATAATTTTAACGCGGAGTACAATTTTCTTCAACCACAAAACTGTCTGCGTAGAACTGTCCCGAAGCCTCGGGACGCCACCTTTGCCAAACCCGTGTTACCTGCATGTGCTGTTGCTCATTCGAAACGTTGCCTTTTGAATGTAAAATTATTTTATAATTAAAGAAAAAATAATCAGCTATTAAATAATGCCTGTCATTTTTGCTAACTGTACCAGCGCAGTTGTATCTCTCGCGCCTAATCTCTCAATCATATTGCTTCGATGATTGCCTACAGTATTAACACTAATGAACAGTTTTTGAGCAATGGTTTTGGTATCCATGTCCTCGGCTATAAGCTTTAAAATTTCTTTTTCTCTTAGAGTCAGTAAGTCACCTTTTGTAGTTTCTTTTGTAAGTGAATGAAAAGTTTGCAGTTTATCATTCAGTTCTCCGTAAGATAATCTGATCCAGTAATGAGCATAATCATTTTTAAATAAGTGCTGTATGTTTTGAATGTAATTAAGTGTGTACTTAAAATTTCGATGTTCATCCACCTGCACCGGAACGCCTTGTGAAAACAAGCGTATCTGCTTCCCATCAGTGCGAATAAACCTTATACCGCAATGATGAATTTTCATGTTAACCCGCTCTTCAAAAGGAAGGGTTGGAAATATTTTGATCAACCAGTTTACCGATTCATATGGAAAAGATGAATAGTCAATATGCAAAATGCTCAACACATTTTTTATTTTTTCATCTTTGGTTTGATTGGGCAAAGTTCCCCAAAAGGCTTCGGTGCCAACTTCCAATTCGGGCACATAAGTAAGGTGATTGAATATGGTAAGTATGGTATCTGTTCCCTGAACACCATCAAGCAGAAACGTTAATTCCTTCAATCGTTCCTGTTTGTTTGAAAGCTCTTCATCTCTGAAAATATAATCTGAAAGTTTTATTACCCGCTCGTAGATTGCTTCTGCTTTGCGCAAACCTGTGAGACTTTGTATAAGCGTATCATTCATCTTAAAGCACTAATTTTTGTTTTTATAAAAGGCTAAGCTAATCTATTAAAGTCGGTATTCGATTATTAACTATTGATAAATTGCGATGGATGTTAAATATTGCCCGAAATCTGGCGATTGATTACTTGCGTTCTTCTACTTGTAAAAATCAGTTACAAAATGTAACTATTGAATTATTCTTTATTCATCAGAATTATCCTGCAAGCACCCATTTGAGCAACAACGATTTAGATTACAAGGACTTTAAGAAAAAGGCTTTACAGATTGCGCAAAAATATGCTGAGATTATTGATTTAGTTTATTTTCATGGCTACACACAAAGTCGAACATCTGAGTTATTGAAGTTGCCTTTAGGGACCGTTAAAACCAGGGCAAGCAAAGGCCTTAGCATCGTTAAACATCTTTATCAACAATAATTTCACAGCTATTAAATTGTAACATTTAGAAGAAGTTAAACGGATGAAGTAGTTTATAATTTGAAATGTCAAACATATTATCACTGCTATTTAATGAATGAACTTGATTATATAACAAACGGGCTATTATAGGATTATTGTCTTGGGCTTTTAACGGACCAAGAGGAAAAAAGTGTAGAAAGCATGCGCCACGATTATTCTGTGCTAGCCAGAGAACTCGAATTTCTGCAAGATGTACTTAAAGAATATGAATGAACTAATAAAATTTCTAGGCAAGACGAATTACGAATGAAGGTATGACATGCTGTTAAAAAATTGTGGGAAGAAAATTCATAAATATTTTATCTTTCTTCATGTTTCTCACTTTCTCAAACACAATAGGAATTTTGTGGCAGAGCGGCGGCACCGCCTTAGGGCATTATAGTTTGGGCGGGTTGTGGTTTATTTTTCAAGTTGATTAAATGTACAAAAGCTAGAGGTTTGCGGAGGCGGTTTTAGCATAGCAAGTAATGTTTAGGCGGTTGGCGAAGAAGCGGATCCCGAAGTACTAAGTTAAATCTTTTCGTGGAATTTTATTTGGTGCTATAAATTTATTTAACCGATGAAACCGCTTTTTTGCCAAAAGCCTGTTATAGCCAGTGGTTATTTACTTTTGAGAATATTTCGCTAATAAAATAAATAAGTCCGACCAATTTACTTTTCCGTAATTTTTACCCATTCTAACAATAATAATATTCTTAGATGGATTAACATAGATATATTGACCCAATATTCCTTCTGCCATAAAATCACCATCATTAGATGGCAACCACCATTGGTATTGATATCCTTCATCACTTCCTTCGGTTAGGTCAATTTTTGTAGATTCTTCTACCCACTTTTTAGAAACTATTTGTTTGCCGTTCCAATTACCTTTATTCAGATAAAGTCTTCCAATTTTCGCAAAATCTCTTGCTCTCGCATTAATGCAACAAAAAGTTTTCTCGGTTCCTTTATATTTTTTATCGATGCTCCAAGAAGCATCATACTCCATTTCAAGAGGTGTCCATAATTTTTCCTGAAAATACTGTGTAATGGTTTTCTCTTTCAGTGCGTTTTGTAAAACCGAACCAAGAAGTTGCGTATTTCCACTTACATATTCAAATTTTTCTCCTGGTGTTCTTTTTAATTTTAATTTAGAAACCTCACGCTTTAAATTTCTACCATAATAAAATGAAGCAGCTTCGCCAAATGGATTAAAATAACTCTCACTGAAATTTAATCCAGATGTCATTTGTAACAAATGCTTAATAGTAACTTTTTCGAAACCATTTTTTTTCAATTCGGGAATATAATTTGTAATTGGTTCATCAATGGATTTTATTAAACCATCATCAATTGCACATCCAATTAAAATTGAAGTAATTGATTTAGCCATAGAAAAAGAAGGAATAATACTTTCTTGATTATATCCTTTAAAATATTTTTCATATTGAATAGTATCATTCTTTATAATTAAAAAAGCAACAGTCTTATTATCTTCTAATATCTTGTCAAAAGATACAGAATTACCACCGTATTTTAATTTATCTGGATATATGCCATTTGAAATTGAATTGAACTTAAATTTAGTTTGATTGGATGTCAGTTGTCGTGATGGGAATTTTTTGTAATCTTTAATGTCAGCGAAGTTATAAACTACAAATCTGCCAAACTTACAAGAAGAAAATAAAATTGAAATGATAATTACAACTCCAAATCTGTAAAATTTTAATCTAGTCATATTTTAAATCTCTTTTTGTCATTATTAATTATTTTTCAGCAACCATTTGCTATAACGTTTTGCAGCTACAAGAAGGGCGGGACATTTACCACAAAACTTGTCTCGACAATTTTCGGGATGAAAAACTGATGTTAGATTAACCACAAAACTATTTTTGGAACACAGCTTGTCCCGCCTTAGTGGGAAAACCCCGCCTATTGCAGATGTGCTGTAGCCGTTGCACAACCTCATTCTAAAAAATAATCTTCCTATTCTAACCAAAAACAACGTCATTAGCTTCAATTACAGAGAGGCGATTTTTTGTGGTCGTATTTCAACAGAAAAAACTGGCATCGCTATAAACCATTGGATGAAGTAACAAAAATTATTTCTTATTGATTTTTGGGTTGATGCTATCAACCCAATTTCTTGAGCATTTATTTTTTTGCTTGTGAACTTTAGTAGTTTCTTTAAATTATAGGTGAGTGCGGCCATCATCACATGTTTGTTGGCTTGTTTTATTCCTCTTGTGTTTACGCGTTTTAGATTTAAAAAATTTAACATCGTCCCAAGTACTGGTTCTACTGTGCTTCCACGCTTTTTGAAAATTCTTTTTGCATACGGCGTTTGTAGCTTTTCATGCATAGCATCGTACAGCGGTTTGTGTATACTGTGTTCGATTTTTTTAAAATCACTCTTGCCTATACAGGTACTTCTTAACGGACAATCTTTGCATTTACTATTGTTGCTTCTATACACACGCATCCCGTGTTTATCGTGACTCCATTTGATTTTGCGAAAAGGTAATATCGCTTTATTTCCCTGTGTACATTCAAATTGATCCAACTCTTCATTATAATTAAATCCCACACGCTCATTTTTGTATTGACCGAAGTTGGGAATGTATGCATCGATATTTTTTGATTCGCAGTACTTCAATACGTCTCCACTGGAATAGGCAGTATCTGCTAAAATTTGTTCTAACGTAATTTCATTTTCTTGTAAATTAGTGATGGTTTGATCCAGTATACGAGGCAAACATTCACTATCGCGCTTGTCTGCAAAATCAGCTCCTGCCCCAGTGATCACATGATGGTGATCATCCACTGCGATCTGTGCAAAATAATTAAGCTGACGCGCCTTCCCAGGCTTTACCGACACTCGTGCATCTGGATCCGTTGGACTATAATGCGTGTGATTACTTAAATACTTTGGACGTATCATATTATCATGGTCATCGCGATCATCTTTATCATACTTGGCACTGGTACGATGACCCGGCATGTCCTTATACTCCTCCTTCTTCCAAGAGTGATGTTGCTCTACCAACTTATTCTTTTGTTTGGTTACGGTAGATGAGCTTTTATCTTGCGGGGTGATGGTTGTAGGTTTAATTTTATACTCACTATTATCATTTAGTTCCTGAGCATACTCCACCACATCATCCGTGATCTCTTTCTCTTGAAGACTATCTAAACTCGCATTCGCCTTTACAAATGCACTATCTATGGCTTGGCGCTTTCCTCTTACCATGCCTTGGGAAACACATAGTGTCAATATCTTTTTAAACAACTCCATAAAAACTTCCTCTCCGTACAACTGACGTGTTCTGCTGATGGTGGAATGCCAGGGAAGTGACTCATCCAAATCATACTTTAAATAAAGGCGCACATCTAAACAATTACTACAATACTCAATAAGTCTGCGGTCACTGTTAATATTATTGAGATAACCTACTAAACAAATTTTAAAGAAAACCACAGGATCAATACTCTCTTGACCTTCCTCGCCATAATACCCGGAAGTAGCTTCATAAAGAAAATGAAGATCCAGCACTTCAGTTAAACGTCGATAAAAATTATCCGTTGCTACCAAGTCGTCCAGATGAACCTGATAGAGCATTTTTGGTTGTAGTTCTTTTCTGCCTTGCATCCCTCAAATATGCAATTGAGATTAGAATTAATCAATCCCCTGCTATAATATGTTATTCACTATATTTGTTAGTTGTGCAACAAGCACTGCTGTTATGCGTTCGTGCTTTAGGTTCAATGTTTGTTGGAATTTCAATTTAAGTGATATTCCGTTTCTATGAGTTTTATAAGATTCGTTGCTCTACGGTTTATCCTATTCAATGAACCAACCCTGTAAGAAGTTATCTGACGGTAAAACTGAAGTCTGTTATAATATTCGAATAATTCACTTTCTTTTTGTGCAGAAATAATAAAAGCATTTGGATTATTTTTAAATAAGGAGTCAGCCTTCTTTGGATTATTTACAGCAATATTGGAATATTTTGAATTTAAAATCTTGTCCTGTAAGTAGTTCAAGTTGCGATAAATATCATTTGACTGAGACTCCTGGTCTCTAAGTATACTTTTAATCGAAGCATCATAGTCTATAATCGAATCAGCAACTATGGACTTTCTTATTAGTCTGAAATTCCCTCCATTTTTAAGTTGTTCAATCGTACGGTCGTGATATTCAAAGTTTGAATATGTTCTCATGTATGACATACTTTTATACAAACTCAAGTTATTTCTATTACCGTAAGGCTTTTCAATTTCCGCTCTTATAGTATCTATATGATTCAATAAGTCTTTCCAGTACGGAATTTCCCTACTAAGATATGCAGTATCTTTCTTTATATCTTCTAAGAATGAAGATGCATATTTTTCTTCCCGCTGATTTTCAATTATATGTTCCAATTTATACTCAGCTAGAAACCCACAGAACACAGCAAGGAACAGCATTAAAAATTCCCAGAAATAGGATTTCCAGTTTTTCTTTCCGTGTGATGCATGAGAGTGATGATGAACTTCCATATTAGTATTTTCTTGTAAAGGTTTATTATTTTCTATATTTTGTTTAGTAATAATTTCTTCCGAATGGTTTTCTGTTTGAGATTCCATTGAATTGTCTAAAGTTTCATCGTCTATTTTTTATTAGTTTCTCACTTTTACTCAATTTTTCTGCGTTCTGCAAGCATGACGCATAACGATTTGCAGCTTGGTGATAGTGGCGGAAATTTAGCAATTTCCAACTTAGAAACCACAAGTGTTTAAATTTTTCACTACTGTTTTAGAAAGCACTTAGCCCGCCATTTTACTAAGCAGATGTTAGCGGCTGTAATTCACGACATGGTTAACAATAGAATCATGACACAAATCAAGTCAAAAGCGTGAATTCGCCTAGCATTTGTGCTTTAAAAGTCCGAATAATTGTCAAAAGAGATGTCAAAAAAAAATAAAAGCAAACAAACTCAATTTTGTCTTCCATTATTGACTTTGCCACGAGTTTCTGATTTGTGTAAAACCGAATTTCCCATATTTTAAATTTTTTTATGAATTTAACCAAAAAAAACCTTGCTTTTGCAAGGTTTTTTTTAAAGCAAAAAATAAACTTAAAATTATTTAGGCATAATTACTTTGTTAATAGCGTGCACTACGCCATTTGAAGTTTCTACATCAGCAATAACTACCTCTGCATCGTTTACGTAAACTTTACCATCTTTTAAGTGAATAGTAACTTCTTGTCCGTTAACTGTTTTAGCTTTCATACCATCAGTTAAATCGCCAGACATAATTTTGCCTGCAATTACATGGTAAGTAAGTATGCCAGATAATTGGGCTTTGTTTTCTGGCATTACTAGAGTATCTACAGTTCCAGATGGTAATGCTTCAAAAGCTGCATCAACTGGAGCAAATACTGTAAATGGTCCTACGCCACTTAATGTTGTTGCTAAATCTGCGGCTGTTACTGCTGCTACTAATGTTTTAAATGATCCGTTTGCAACGGCTGTTTCTACAATGTTCATAGTATTTGTTTTTTAATTGATTTATATAAACTATAAACACTATTTTGTAATTAAAGTTTAGTTTTTTCTTTAAATAACAATTTGGATATATTGAACTACTGTAAACTTAAAACTCAAAAATAAATAAAATGGCTAGAGTAAGTAATATAGTCTCGTTTTTTAATTTAGTGGAAATGGCATTCCCGTCAAAATAATTATGCAAAAAATGCATGAATTTCAATTAAAATGCTTTTACTTTTGAGTCGTGGAATTATTGCTACTAACGTCAGAGTGTGAAATAACTCCTTTCTGTACACATGATTTTGTATATTAATAGCTGCTTAAAAATACTAAAATCTCTTGAATAAATATTATCTTGAAGCAAATTGGGATAAAATGAATTTCATAGCTACACAAGATCGGTTTCAGATGACACTCGGCTCACTGGAAGATAAGATAACCGATGATAATCCAGTTCGCTTTATTGATGCTTTTGTGGATCATCTTGATTTAACTAGACTCGGATTTATAGTTAATATACTAAAAGCCGAAGGTCGTCCATGTTTTAACTCCAGGCAATACCTTAAAATTTATCTGTACGGGTATTTAAACGGTTTGCGTAGCAGCAGAAGGTTGGAACGGGAATGTTTTAGGAATATAGAGCTTCAATGGCTCATCGGTAATCTGACGCCCAATTATCACAGCATCGCTGATTTCAGAAAAGTGAATCCTACAGCATTAAAAAATACATTTAAGCTTTTTGTTCTTTTTTTAAAAGATGCAGAATTGGTAGCAGGT
>JANOPQ010000109.1:0-41525 GCA_031421935.1 Bacteroidota bacterium
AAATCATGTAGGGGCGCAATATATTTCGCCCCTATCCTATAGGTATTGCCTCTCAATATTCTTGCATAATGTTGTTATATACTCAAATTAGCCTGACGCCAATGCGATAGACTTCGGCGAGAGATCAGTCGAACGCTATCCATCGGCCGCCAAACGCTTGCCGCAGCGCCTTCGGCAAGCCTTTGGCGGCCGATGGACGGCGCTGCGGGACTCTTTTTCACCAATAATTCTAAATAAATAGTTCAGTAGGCTAAGGCTATTCAACGATTTTTTTAAATCGTTTTTGCAAAAAAAATACGTCGCAGGGTTAAACTAAAATATAATTGTAATTGGTATAAATGATGTGTGAATGATGTAATTTTTTATTAAAATTCTGTAACAAACATTTACTAAATAAGAATCAATTTTGAATCAACTGAACTTTTTAAAAATTAGAGCTGATGGCCACAATCTTATTAATTGAAGACAACCTACCTATTCTAGAGAATCTAAGAGAATACTTTGAAATGGAAGGCTATAAAATACTTATGGCAGAAAATGGAAAAAAGGGAATTGAACTTGCCAGAGAATATATTCCTGACTTGATAATTTGCGATACGAAGATGCCACAAATGAATGGCTATCGTGTTCTGCAACTGATTTTAGATTTATCAAAAACCTATGAGATTCCATTTATTTTCAGCACTTCAAATTCTGAAAATGTTGACAGAACAAAAGCGTTAGAACTAGGTGCAGATGATTACATTATTAAACCCTTCGAACTCCATACTCTTTTAGCTATGGCAGAAAAATGGATAAAGTCGGGAAGCATTAGACAAAGACAAACAGAATTTCAAAAATAAATGATCAAAAACCGAGATTACTCTACTTTTTTACAAGCGAATAAAGAATATTAATTAATAACAAAACAACTATCTATATATGAGAACCAAAGCTGAACTACAGCAAGATATTTTAAATATCGCTATGAAAATACAAATGGAATTTCCTGAATTAACAAAATACATTCAAGAAATGCCATCCCTTTTTTTAACAAAAGAACTAGATCATAAACATACTGAAACTTTAGAATTATACTATAATAAACTAAAGACAGTTATAGTGGAATACACAAGTAAGGATTTCAATCTAGAACCCATGAATGAGCCGGGAATATTGAATTTTTCAAATAATACGAACTCTTCAATGTCGAATAATTCTCAACTCTATGGAAAAGTAGAAATTCAATTGATGCCGGAAGATCAATCAAAAAATCAAATTGAAGAAATGATATCATCAGACGAGAAGGATTTTAGAATAATATGAAAATCCGGGATTGAGAAGTTTCCTATCCAATTTAGACACTTCACTCGCCGCAAAAGGAATTAAGCAAAAAATAAAAGATCCATCAAAATATGGGGAAGTTCATCCTTACATCAAATGTGTGAATCATGTAACTATTGGAACTTATTCTATAACAAAGTACGTTATCTAAAATATCACATTTGTATTGCTGTGAAATCTCTTTCATAGCATAAAATAAAACACAATGAAAAAAGCAATCATGGTATTTCCAGCAATCACTCTACTAATGGTGATCCTAATTTCAAGTCCATCTTTTTCTCAAATGAAAATGGATAGCAAAAAAACGGCAACATTAGAAATTTCTTCCTCACTCAACACCAACATGCGTCACCTCTGGGTAGAACATGTTATGTGGACACGTAATGTCATCCTTTGTCTTGTTGATGAACTTCCCGGTACAGATCAAGCCGTAAAACGTTTGCTTCAAAATCAAATTGACCTTGGTAATGCGTTGAAACCTTACTACGGTGAAAAAGCCGGAAGTAATTTAACTGAATTACTAACTTCTCATATTACAATTTCCATTGAAGTAGTTAAAGCTGCAAAAGCAGGAAACAAAGAATTACTTGTAACCGTTAACAAAAGTTGGCACTTGAATGCGGATGAAATCACCATGTTTTTTGCTAACGCAAATCCAAATTGGAAATTTGAAGACATCAAAATAATGATGGACGAGCATCTCAAATTAACAACAAATGAAGCCATGCAACGCATCAACAAGGACTACGAATCTGATGTTATTGCCTTTGATAAAGTACATGCGGAAATTTTAAAAATGTCAGATATGCTAGCAGAAGGGATATCTAAACAATTTCCTAGTAAAATTAAAACAGCATCTAATAAATAACTGCGAAGAGTATAGTAATCTACGAAAATTATTAAAGTATGCAGACTCAGCCTTTAAAAATAACATCGTTTGAATTTGTTACGCATAATGTGTTGCAAGTTGCAACAGAAAAACCGTCTCTCTTCCATTTCAAATCGGGACAAGCTGCAGAAGTCTCCATCAACAAAGAGGGTTGGCAAAACGAAAAAAGACCGTTGACTTTCACCTGCATTCCTGAAAACAATTATCTTGAATTCATAATTAAAATATATCCTGAGCATCATGGAGTAACCAATCAATTATTAAATTTAAAAATTAATGATGAATTGATACTTCATGGTGTTTTTGGAGATATTAGTTACAAAGGAGAAGGAGTATTTATTGCTGGTGGTGCAGGTGTCACCCCATTTATCTCCATACTTCGTCACCTTCAATCAAACAATGAAATCGGAAACAACAAACTTATTTTCGCTAACAAAACAAAAGCCGACATTATATTAGAGCAAGAGTTTAAATGGTTACTTGGAAAGAACTTTATAAACATACTTTCACAGGAAAAAGTTGAAGGCTACGAAAATGGATATATCACAGCGTCTTTTCTCAAAACTCACGTCACTGACTTAAATAAAGTATTCTATTTATGTGGACCTCCACAAATGATGGATGAAATGGAAAATCACCTGGCACAGTTACATGTAAATAAAAAATTAATTGTAAGAGAATCCTTCAAGAATAATATAATTCCCATTTCCTTTTAATCCTCCAAAAGTTAAATTTTCAAATTACCTTAGTGAAAAATTAGAATACGACTACACCTACCTTGCCAATCTCTTTTCAGCAACTGAAGGCAAAACCATTGAACATTTTATTATCCTTCATAAAATTGAACGAGTAAAAGAGTTGATCCTTTATGATGAACTAAATCTTACACAAATTGCTTGGAAGCTACATTATAGCAGTGTTGGGGCCCTTTCAAATCAGTTTAAAAAAATAACGGGATTTACTCCTTCCTTTTTCAAATCTCTCAAGAACAAAAGAAGAAGCACCTTGGACAATGTGTGAAAATTGTAAATTTTTCCTTTAATTGTGTAATGCTATACTAAATAGATCCCTCCATCTTTACATTGTAATAATCTCATTACATCTGTTCCGCCAGTTGCGGCAAATATGAACAAAACATGGATACTACACAAGTAAAAGGGAAATGGAATGAGCAAAAAGGAAAACTCAAGCAAAAATTTGCAATTTTAACCGATAACGATTTAATGTTCGTAGAAGGTAAAAAAGATGAAATGATAGGCAAACTTCAAATCAAACTTGGAAAAACAAAAGAAGAATTGCACGATATAATCAAATCCATTTAATCAGAACCCAAACCAATAAAAATCGTTAGGCGAAGTGCTTAGCGATTTTTTTCTCTTCCAAACAAATCTCACCAATAAATATAAAAGTAATGATAAGTGCCGGTAAAATAATAAAATCAATTTTGGTTTGCACTGCATGCTTTGTAACTATAGCGTTGACCAGTTGCCAATTTTTTACTCAAAGACCTGAATCATCCGAAGATAGATTGACGGCAACCGAAAAGAAAATAATTCGAGCGCATTACTTACATGTAGCAGAAGTTATTAACTACAAAAAAGCAATCGCTGCGAAAATTGCCGCTAACGAAAAAAGAATTAACGACTATAAAATTAGCATTTCCAATAAATCGAAATCCTATACAGCGGAATATAAAGAACCCATATCCGTTTTAGATCGAAAAAATTGCTCTTTGAAAAAAAGAATTTCAGAATATAAAGAGGCTGGGCCTCAAAAATGGCAATTATTTAAAAAAGAATTTAGTATCGATATGGAATCTCTTGATAAATCATTGAATGATTCCACTTTCGCTGTTAATAACTAGAACAAGCGACCCAAATTCATAAATAGAATGATCACAAAACGATATTAAAATTAAAAGCAATACTTTGCTATCGTCATGATTAAATTAATTTCAAATCATGCGGTTGTCAAAATTAATATCGTGAGTTATACTCAATGTAAATAATTTAATTCCAAATAAACTAAACCAATAAAATTAAACAAAATGAAAAATGTAATTACTAAATTAAATTCATGCTTAATTGTAGCTGTTATTGTGGTGTCAACCTTTATTACAAGTTGCAATTCTCCTGCAGAAAAAGTAGAAGCTGCACAAGAGGATGTAGTCGAAGCTGAACAGGATTTAACAGAAGCACAAAACGATTATTCGAAGGAGTTTGAAAACTTCAAAAAAGAAACAGATGAAAAAATTGCTGCAAACGACAAAAGAATTGCTGAAATCAATGAGAGTATGTTAAAAGAGAAAAAGTCGGTTCAAGATGAAAATAAAGAGAAAATTGCAGTTTTAGAACAAAGAAATGCGAACATGAAACAAAGAATGTCGGAATACAAAGACGATGGAAACGAAAAATGGCAGTCCTTTAAAAGAGAGTTTAATCATGATATGGACGAACTTGGAAATTCATTAAAAGACTTTAACCAAAATAATAAAAATTAGAACTATTTATTAAAACCTCGCAAGCGTTTTAAATATCAACTCGTATTGTTAAACAATACTGAGGAAAATAGTAGAGTACCTTTATCTTAGTTAAAATTATAAGTCGTTGAACAAATTGTTTAACGACTTTTTTTTATTAATTCAACCTTCAGCAGTATCCATAACTTTCTTTCACATATTGGTATGCAATGAATAAATCAAAGTTAGATTTCCAACATCAGTTTACTCACTATAAAAATTACTTCAACTTTAATTATGTGTGAATGATGTAATATGAATAAAATATTTTGTAATATTTTATTCAAGAAGAGTATGCATTTTTATACAAAATAATCTCAACAACAAAATATAAAAAATGAAAACTTACTTAGGAATTGGGATGGGCCCGCAGAAGTACGAACATTATGGAATATAAATATGATTCGATAGTAACTACTATTATCGACTCCAACTTTACTAAAAAAAAAGTCGGAAAGTCTTGGAAAAAGTGAGAAAATAGTGCAAAATAAAGAGCAAAAATAATTATCTGAATTGGATCATGATTAAGGTGAGATTATCAGAAATTACCACTTGGTATTACTTTTCGGTCCTACTGATGAAAAAGTGTAGCGCATCTATATACTAAGAGCACATGCTGGATTTGAAAACATTGAAATTGAACAGTCCAATAAAATAACGAAAAATCAGCAGCATTCCTTTGTAAAAAAACACTTTGAAGAAAATAAATTTAATATCGAGCCCTCAAAACAAATCATAGGTTAAACCCAACTTCAAAAATGAAAACTAAATTTAAACAATTCTTTATACTAACGAATATTCTTTTCTTAAGTTTTAGTTCGCTTTTGCAAGCTCAATCCAAATACAAAATCAGTGATTCGAAAGAAATTGAAATGAAACTGTCTGGCACTTCGACATTGCATGATTGGGAGATGAATACAAAAACTGTTGCAGGAGAGGCTCAATTTAGATTTAAGGATGGAAATGTAAATCAACTTACAACGCTTGATAATTTAACCTTTTCATTAGCTGTACTCAACTTAAAAAGTGATAATAAAGAATTAGACAAAAATGCTTACAAGGCATTAAAAACAGAACAGTATAAATTCATTTCATATAAACTTACTTCCTCTATAGTGACAGCACTAACAAAAAACGCATACCGCCTCGAAACTCAAGGAAACCTTACGGTAGCAGGTGTTACAAAGAAAATAATAATGGACGTAATCTGTCATGTAAAAAATAATGAAACCATTGTATGCAACGGTACTTATCAATTAAACATGACCGACTTTAATGTAAAGCCACCTTCATTCATGTTGGGTGCTATGAAAACAGGTGAAATGATCACATTAGAATTTAACATGATCTATCAAAAACTAACGACCTTATCAACTACCAAACTAAATAAATTATGAAAACTAAATTATTGTTCCTCTGCTGTTTTATCACCATACAAATAAATGCGCAGCAATCCTCCTTGCAATATTTTCGTCCTAATAATAAACTAGGCAATGGAATTTTTGAGCCAGATAAAAATGATACCACTTCATTTACTGGAATCAAAGTTCGAGTTGGGGGTAACTTTACTCAAGATTTTCAGACCATCGGTCACAAAAATAATGCTACCGAAGTATTCAATACAGGAGGGGTAAATACAAATCAACTGATTTCTCTCACCAATGGCTTCAACTTAGCCATGGCAAATCTCAATATTGATGCGCAATTGGAAGACGGTATTAGAATGAGTCTTACTATGTATTTATCTACGCGGCATCACGAAGAAACTTGGGTAAAAGGAGGATATGTACAATTTGATAAATTACTTTTCTTGAAAAGCAAGGTGATTGATAAAATCATGAATAGTGTTACCATTAAAATTGGGGATTATGAAGTGGATTATGGCGACCAACACTATCGTAGAAGCGATGGAGGAAATGCGATACACAATCCTTTTGTAGAAAATTATATTATGGATGAATTCACAACAGAGATAGGAGGTGAAATTTACTATCATCCAAAAAGCGGATTTATTGCCATGATTGGAATAACTAATGGAGAACTAAATCCTACCGTTGTAGCTCCCTCTAAAATTGATACAGCAACTGGAAAGGTAAATAAATATCCTCCTGCATTCCACGGGAAGCTAGGTTACGACAAACAAATAACTGATGATACAAGATTCAGAATTACAGGATCGCTTTATGCAATAAAAAGTGCAAATAACAATACTTTATTTGGTGGAGATAGAACTGGATCTCATTACTTTTTAGTGATGGAAAACACGCTAGCAACAACAGCCGTCAATGCGTTTTCGGGTAGATACAATCCTCAGTTCAAACAACAAGTCACTACATTTATGATCAATCCGTTTATAAAAATTAGAGGAATAGAATTATTTGGTACTTATGAAATGGCGAAAGGTAGACTAATTACCGAACCTGATTTACGCACAGCTACACAATATGCGGTAGACCTCATTTATAGGTTTCCATACGAAAAAGAAAATTTTTGGGTGGGTGCGCGCTACAATTCCGTAACAGCAGAAATGCCACTGTATGCAAATGATGTTACCATCAATCGAATGGTTGGCTCTCTAGGTTGGTTCCTTACTAAAAATATTATGATGAAAGCGGAATACGTAAATCAGAAATATGAGAATTTCGCGGAAACAGATATACGTTCAAATGCAGAATTTGAAGGTTTCATGATGGAAGCGACCATTGGATTTTAAAAATTATATCAATAACAAAGCAATTAAATTGAATTAAACCGAATAATAAAAATAAATATGGGAATTATATCATGGTGGGCCTTACTAGGCATTGCAGTCATTATAGTGGCAGTTGGTAAGTTATTACATATCTGGCACAAAAGCAGATCATGAGCTTTTAAAAGTAAGCTATGCTTTTCTTTAATAGGATGAATCCATCCTTTCTAAATTTTAAAAAGCACATTTTGGTACTGTTTTAATCAGTATTGTATCCTTAATAGATCGGTTTGCTATAAAAAGGGCAGATATTTTGTGCATTAAAGATTTGTTATTATTTTTAGTATCGCAAATAAATAATAGACAATACATTTACGAGGCTTCACAAAAATTGCGCCCTGTTCTTTCAAGAGCAAGAACCTCGTTATCTTCGACCGAACAGATTCGTACCCAACCTACATTCATCATGTATAACCTTCCATATTATAAAGAGAAAAACGATCAAGTAATAAATGAGTTTATTGCTAAATACCCTTTTGCTTTCTTATCGGGTTGTGATTCGGAAAATAAGCCGGTCTGTACACAAATACCTGTTTTTATTGAAGAAAAAAATGGGAAGAAAATATTAAGAGGCCATATCATGAAAAATAATGACCATCATAAAGCTTTTTTGAATAACCAACATGTGCTCGTTGTGTTTACTGGTCATCACACCTATGTAAGCGGAACTTGGTATAGTAATCCACACACTCCTTCCACTTGGAATTACATGAGTGTACATGTTAAAGGTATTATTCGATATTTGGATGATGAAGGATTAATTGATGCTCTGCGTATGACCACACTTCACTTTGAAAATAATAATCCACAATCAACGACGATCTATGACAACCTTCCTTCTGATTATACGAAAAAATTAATGAAAGCCATTGTGGCATTCGAAATTGAAATCACAGAAATGGATACGGTTTTCAAATTAAGCCAAGATAGAGATGCGGAAAGCTTTGATAACATCATTGAACAACTACAGAAACAAGATGAAAGCGGAAAAGTGATTGCTGAGGAGATGCGGAAAAGAAAAAAGGAAGTGTTTCCTGATATTGAATCATAGCATCTCTTCACTCACTTTTACAAAAATTGCAATAGTGACCAAACAACAAATTAAGAGCAATCAAAGCGAACGTATATTAAATTTTAAGTTGCGATTTTAATTTTAGATCATTAATCCAATATGAAAAAGAAATTAACTCCAAAACAAATCGATGAATTAATTGATACTTTAAAAACACGATTTGAAAAGAACTTATCGCGACACAAAGGTCTTCTGTGGGAACCTGTAGAAAAAAAACTTCGTTCAAATCCAGAGAAAATGGCGTCGCTCTACGAAATGGAGAGAACAGGTGGTGAGCCTGATGTTGTGGTCCCGTTCGTTATCGGGAATGATAAAAAATCAAATGAATTTGTTTTTGTTGATTGTGCTGCAGAAAGTCCTAAAGAGCGAAGAAGTTTATGTTATGATCAAGCTGCATTAACTGCAAGGAAAGAAAACAAACCAAAAAACAGTGCCATAATGCTTGCTGCAGAAATGGGGATTGAACTTTTATCGGAAGAAGAATACAGGACATTACAAAAATTCGGACCTTTTGATACAAAAACTTCGAGCTGGTTAAAAACCCCAGCTGACATTAGGAAATTAGGAGGAGCTGTTTTTGCAGACTTCCGGTATGGAACTATCTTCGTGTATCACAACGGTGCAGAATCGTATTATGCTGCAAGGGGTTTTCGCGGAAAATTGAGTGTATAAATAATTTGAAATTATGCGAAATAAAATTATTATTCTATTAATCCTTCTCCCTTCATTTTCCTTCGGACAATATGGCTTAGGTTTTTTAAAGGAGCATTTTTTCGGGAGACAAAATAGTGCAAGAGCCGAAGCCATGGGTAAAAGCTATGCCTCTATAGATGGGGATTTGACAACTGCTTATTTTAATCCTGCTGGAGTTGCAACTATCCAAGGTTTAGAACTTAATGGATCACATGCTTCACCTTATTATCTACTGGAAGAAGCAAAGTACAATTTTGTAGGCGTAGGTTATAAAATCAAAGATTATTTAACCATTGGACTTAACAGGAAATATTTTGACTTCGGGAAAGTTCTCTTCACAGACAATACTGGAAATATAATAAGTCAGCGTAAATCCTTCGAATCTAATTATTGTTTGACATTAGCTTCTCAACCTGTCAAAAATGTATTCATAGGGTTAAACTCAAATTATCTCTATTGGCAACTTGCGGACACTGAAACTAAAACTTTTTATTGGGATCTTGGTATCATCAAGAAATTTAATCTTTCTCAAAAAGAAACCAGGCAACAATCCATTAATCTAGGAACAAGCCTAGTAAATATAAACGGTGCTAAACTTGATAGGAGTAGCTTACCAATTATACTCCGAATTGGAACAAATTATCAAATCAATTTTCAGGAAAAAATATTAATCGATACTTTAAATACAGTCACAATTTTACTGCAAGGTGAATACCAAGACGTAGTAAACAGCAAATATGAATCAGCAATACGATCTGGGATCGAAATTATGTTACTAGAAATTTTATCACTACGCGCCGGGTATTACAAAGAATTTGGGTACGACTTTGGTATTCCCTCTGTAAATTATGATCATATCAGTGCCTTCACTTACGGCTTTGGAATACAAGTTCCGATGTATAAATTATCAAAAATTCCCATTAATATAAACTTTGATTACACTTCATTGCCACAACAACCCTATTCGAACTATAATTACAATCTAGACAATTTTACCACTTTTAATGTGCGTTTAAATTGGCTAATAAAAAATAATTAATATGAGCTGGGAAATAGAAAACAATTATCTACAAAAGAATTTCAAATTTAAGAATTTCATCATGGCAGTCGACTTTATTAATAATATCGTACCTCTTGCCGAAAAAATGAATCATCATCCTGATCTTTTATTGCACAGCTATAACCAAGTCCTGGTAAAAACGAGAACGCATGATGTTGGGAAGATTACGGAAAAGGATTATGAACTTTCGAAAAAAATAGATTTTATTTAACATAAAAAAATTTTAATTACACATATTTTATAATCTTTAGTTATGACAGGTAGCTAACTTTTATCTCTAAAGTGCGAAAGCTGCGCTATGCTAATTTTTCTCGCTAAGGCGCTGAGGCTACGCTATGCTAATTTTTCTCGCAAAGTCGCAAAGCCGCAAAGTTCAATACACTAAAAGGCCGGCCGACCGGCCTGCAGGCGCGAAGATGCTCAATTTTATGTCATAATGATTCGTATATCTTATTTAATAGAATTTTCCATTTGTAAAATAATAAAATAAATCTGCGAAAAATTTTTGTGGAGTTGAGAGAAACTTTTCTGAGAGACTCCTTTGCGGCTCTGCCCCTTTGCGAGAAACTTTTCTGAGAGAATCCTTTGCGGTTTTGCGCCTTAGCGAGAAACTTTAGCGAAGAGAAAAGCAACCGAATGGCTTAGCGTCCTTTGCGCCGCGAGAAACTTTTCTGAGAGAATCCTTTGCCTTTGCGAGCTTTTTTAGTGATTTCAAATTTGGATAGAATTTAGTAGTTAAAGAAAAAAAGGTGGTCATAGCTGACCACCCTCTTCATTTAATTATTCATTATAATAAATTACTATTTCACCAAATCATAACGACCGAGATTCATCACTTTCGCCCAAGCTGCAACAAAATCTTTTATAAATTTTTGGTTAGAATCGGAGCAAGCGTACACTTCAGCTAAAGCTCGCAATTCTGAGTTGGAACCGAAAATAAGATCTGCACGTGTACCTGTCCATTTTAGGTTGCCCGTCTTACGATCGCGCCCTTCGAAAACATCTTGTGCATCGTTGGTCGAACTCCAAGTAGTATTTAAATCGAGAAGGTTTGTGAAGAAGTCGTTTGTCAAGGTTTCAGGATTATTGGTAAAGACACCATGTTTCGATTGATCGAAGTTGGTATTCAACACACGCATTCCGCCCAACAAGACCGTCAACTCAGGTGCAGAAAGTGTCATCAGTTGTGCCTTATCAATCAACATCTCTTCCGCAGATGAAAATTGGCGAGGATTATAATAATTTCTGAACCCATCTGCTCCAGACTCCAATACGGCAAACGATTCGACATCGGTTTGCTCTTGTGTAGTATCTGCACGTCCTGGAGTAAAGGGAACTTTCACCTCTTGGCCAGCTTTATTTGCTGCTTGTTCTACACCTGCACATCCCGCTAACACAATTACATCCGCCAATGAAACCATCTTCCCTCCAGAAAGTTCCTTATTAAAAGACGACTGAATTCCTTCTAACGTCTTCAACACTTTTTCCAATTGAGATGGATTATTTACTTTCCAATTGTTTTGTGGTGCAAGACGTATACGCGCACCGTTAGCACCTCCACGTTTATCGGAACCACGAAAAGTAGACGCCGAAGCCCATGCGGTTGATACCAATTGAGAAACAGACAATCCGCTTTCCAAAATTTTTGCTTTCAATGCCGCTGCATCTTTTTCATCAATTAATGGATGTGTCACAGCAGGAATTGGATCTTGCCAAATCAACTCTTCGGTGGGTACTTCCTCTCCTAAATAACGAGCAATTGGACCCATATCACGATGTGTTAATTTGTACCAAGCTCTTGCAAATGCATCTGCGAACTGATCTGGATTTTCAAAAAATCGTCTTGAAATTTTTTCATAGGCAGGATCCATGCGTAGTGACAAATCTGTTGTCAGCATAAAAGGGGCATGTTTTTTATTTGGATCATGCGCATCAGGAACTGTTCCTGCGCCTGCACCATCCTTCGGCTTCCATTGATGTGCACCTGCTGGGCTTTTTGTTAACTCCCATTCAAAACCAAAAAGATTTTCAAAAAAATTATTGCTCCACTTTGTTGGTGTAGTAGACCATGCTCCTTCGAGCCCACTTGTAATGGTGTTCTCTCCATAGCCTGTGTTGAATGAATTTTTCCATCCTTGTCCTTGCTCCTCAATTCCTGCAGCGGCAGGTTCTGCTCCTACATACTGACCAGGATCTGCTGCACCATGTGTTTTACCGAATGAATGTCCGCCTGCAATCAATGCTACCGTCTCTTCATCATCCATCGCCATACGTTTAAACGTCTCACGAATATCACGAGCTGCTAATAACGGATCTGGATTACCGCTAGGTCCTTCTGGATTTACATAAATGAGTCCCATCTGCACAGCAGCCAAAAGATCTTCCAACTCATGATCCCCTTTGTAACGTTTATCGTCTAACCACTTTCCTTCGGAACCCCAATAAATATCTTCTGCAGGTTCCCACACATCTTCGCGACCACCTGCGAAACCAAAAGTTTTAAATCCCATCGATTCCAATGCGCAATTCCCTGTAAGAATCATTAAGTCAGCCCAAGAAATTTTCCGACCATACTTTTGTTTAATGGGCCAAATAAGTAATCGAGCTTTGTCAAGATTAGCATTATCGGGCCAACTGTTCAGCGGAGCAAATCGCTGCGTTCCAAATCCAGCACCTCCTCGACCATCGGAGATACGATAGGTACCGGCGCTATGCCATGCCATGCGAATAAAAAACGGACCGTAGTGACCGTAATCGGCAGGCCACCATTCTTGTGAAGTGGTCATTAGTTCAAAAAGATCCTTCTTTACTTCTTTCAAATCAAGACTCAAAAATTCCTTCGCATAGTCAAAATTTTCATCCATCGGATTGGATGATTTAGCATGTTGACGAAGAATATTTATCTTTAGCTGATTAGGCCACCAGTCGCGGTTTCTAGTGCCAGATCCAGCACTTTGTGTCATCGCCCCTCCGCTAAAAGGGCATTTACTTTCTGTATTCACGTTGTTTTATTTTTTAATTAGTTTACAATTTTTAAAGATAAACAATTTCTGATTCAAAGGGTTTTTGATAAATACTAAAATATAATAAAGAGTATTCTTTGAAATTAAATCTCACCGTAATTCAATGAAATACACTTTAGAAACAATAAAAATAAATATTATTTTTTTATTAAATCTGAAACTATTTGAGTGAATTAGAAAGCTCCACTCGACAAAAAAAATCTATTTGAGTTCACACAAAAAGAGACCATTCCCAAATAATACTATCTTTATTGCATGAATCCAGTTTCAGACAGTGAAAACCTAAAGCGCGAAATTGGAGTTCGCTCCCTCACTTTAGCCATCATCAACATCACAATAGGGACCGGTATTTTTGTAATCCCCGCTCTTGTCGCCGAAAATCTTGGTGCTACCGCCATGGTTACCTACTTCGTTTGTGGAGCCTTAATTTTTCTTATCGCATTATGTTTTGCTGAATTGGGAAGTAAGATTACCACGTCGGGGGGGGCTTATACTTATATTGAAACTGCCTTTGGCCCTTATGCTGGATTTATTGCCAATAATATTTACTGGTTTGGCGCCTGTGTTTTAGGAGATGCTGCGATTGCCAATGCCCTTGCCGATACGATGAAATTTTTCTTTCCTCAATTAAACAACGAATGGTTACGAATATTATTTTTTGCTGTTGTGTTCGGAAGTCTTGCTCTATTAAATATCAGAAGTGTAAAGCATGGGGTTCGCTTTGTTGAATTTACCGCATTAGGAAAACTGCTTCCGTTGCTTTTATTGGTAGTTATAGGAGCAGGTTCCGTGTCTTCCCAAAATTTGACATGGGTCATAGCGCCTACTATTGAAAATATCGGAGCGGCCTCATTACTTTTATTCTTTGCCTTCATGGGATTCGAAACACCGCTGAGCAATGGAGGTGAAATGAAAAATGCGAGTCGGACCGTTCCACTTGGAATTTTCTTGGGTATATCAAGCATCTTAATTCTATACTTGGGCATTCAAATTGTTACGCAGGGCGTTTTAGGAAATACATTAGCATTACATAAAGATGCGCCCCTAGCGGCAGTCGCTGGAATTATTTTTGGAAAAGCAGGAATTGTTTTTATTATTCTTGCTACCATTATTTCAATGTTAGGTGCTTTGGGAGGAGAAATACTTTCTATTCCTCGTATACTTTATGCTGGAGCAAGAGATGGGCTTATGCCGAAAGCTTTGGCAAAAATTCATCCGCGTTTTTTCACTCCCTATGTTTCAGTAATCTTCTATGCTTCCCTAGGCTTCTTCTTTGCTGCTATTGGAGGCTTCAAACAATTAGCCATCATCGCCAGTGCTTCGGTTCTACTTATTTATTTGGGAGCTGTTCTTTCCATGTTGAAACTCCGAAACGGAAATTCATCAAGTACACCGAAAACCTACCGGGTTCCTGGTGGCATTATTATTCCGATTATAGCAATTGGGGCTATCCTATGGCTGCTTAATAGTCTGACAAAACAAGAAATTTATGGCATACTAATTTTTACTGGAATTTTTTCAATCCTATATTTCATTCGAAATAACTTTTATAAAAACAATGTTTAAAATCACGACTACCAATCATTTAAAAAGCAACTTCATCCAACATCAATTTATATTTCACAATTCGTCAATAAAACTTCTACCAAAAAAAATATTATGAAACGTAAATCCTTTATACTAACATCACTTTCCGTTTTTCCAATGGTAGCATTAGCAAAACTAAAATTTAAGATGGTGATGAAAACTAACAAGGGATTTAAAATTAACGCTGGAGAAGGTAGAATACACGGACATATTAAACTTAAGGGGGTCAATTCAAATATACTAGACGTAAAAGTTTCGGGAAGCGATACCGACGGTGCGTTGGCCATCTTCGAACAAACTTCGCTATCTCAAGGAAAGGGTACTCCTTTACATGTTCATCATTCGCAAGATGAAATCTTCAATGTGATTGAGGGATCGTATTTCTTTCAGGTGGGTGACGATAAATTTACCTTAGATAAAGGAGAAAGTATATTTCTTCCAAGAAATATTCCCCATGCTTGGACTCAAGTATCCACTATTGGAAAAATGAATGTGATCGTGCAACCAGCAGGTAAACTTGAAGATTTTTTTGTTACCGTAGCGGCATTAGATCATGAGCCTACAAAAGAGGAAATGCAAAAAATATTTTCCGAAAATGAAATGGAAATATTAGGTCCACCGTTATCTATTGAAAAATAAAATAATACTTGCTTCCTTTCAAAATGATTTTATTCAATACTTCAACATCCATTTACAGTGAAAAAAGAAATTCCCTTAGTCGATAAAAAATACTTGCTTGAAAAATATCCAGGCAAAGGAGGATGGACGTATGCAGTCATTTCAGAAATTTTGCAAGATAAAAAAGCTCCGTTCGGTTGGGTAAAAGTAAAAGGAAGTATTGATAGTTATAAAATAAAAAATTACACACTCATGCCGATGGGGAATGGCAAACTTTTTTTACCTGTGAAAGCATCCATCCGAAAAGAAATAGGGAAGCAGGAAGGAGATTGGGTGCAAGTAATTTTATATGCAGACAATTCGCTCATCGAAATTCCGGAAGAGTTTCTATTGTGTTTAACAGATGTCCCCATCGCACATAATAATTTTATAAATTTTAGTCAAGGTCAACAAAAAGAATATATTGACTGGATTTATGCTGCAAAAAAAGAAGAAACCCGAGTAGAAAGAATGGCTGTTTCTATTGGTAAAATCGAAAACGGAAAAAAATTAAGAGACAATTAATTATTTTCATATTTTATACTGCGTAGGTCGAGGCCGAAAATTTTATTACAAAAAAATCTCAACTCCAATGAGTTCAACTCAAGAGCCAATTCTTAAAAAAAGTATTTGGCAAGAATTAAAAGATGCCATAAAAGGTACAGAAGCGGACTATACGAAAGTAAGTTTAAACAGAGCTATTTTCCTGTTAGCTGTTCCTATGATTTTAGAGTTGGTGATGGAATCCACTTTTGCGGTGGTCGATATTTTCTTTGTTGGAAAACTAGGGTCTTCCGCAGTTGCAACAGTTGGTTTAACTGAAACATATTTATTCTTACTTTATTCTGTTGCGATGGGATTGTCGATGGCTGTCACGGCAATTATCGCTCGAAGAATAGGCGAAAAAAATAAAACGGAAGCCGCTATTTCTGCTGTTCAAGCTATCCTTCTCGCATTGTTTATATCCATCCCGTTTTCACTTGCTGGAATATTTTATGCCAAGGATTTATTGATGTTGATGGGAGCAGATCCTTGGAGTGTAGACGTTGGATATAAATATACACAATGGATGTTAGGTGGCAACTTTGTCATTCTTCTCTTGTTTATTATCAATGCAATTTTTCGTGGTGCGGGTGATGCTGCTATTGCTATGCGTGTATTGTGGATTGCCAATGGGATCAATATCATATTATGTCCACTACTTATAAATGGGTGGGGATTAATTCCAGCGATGGGAATAGAAGGTGCTGCCCTAGCTACCAATATAGGACGTGGAACGGGTGTATTGCTTCAATTATATCTCTTAATGAAAGGCGGAAAACATATTCGTGTTACGCTGGCACAACTTCAACTTAATGTAAAACTTATGTTGAACATGATAAAAACGTCCCTTGGAGGAATTGCACAAATGTTAATCGCAATGACCTCTTGGATTTTCTTGATGCGAATTTTATCCAATATTGGAAGTGAAGCCGTAGCAGGTGCTACTATTTCCATTCGTATTATGATGTTTACCATTATGCCTGCGTGGGGACTCTCTAATGCGGCTGCAACATTAGTCGGTCAAAATTTAGGAGCCAATCAACCTGAACGCGCCGAATCGACAGTTTGGAAAATTGGATTTTACAATATGCTTTTTCTGATTGTAGTTTCGCTTGTATTTTATTTCTTTAACAATGAATTAGTCAGTATTTTTACACAAGACCCCCTTGTCATTAAGGTTGGAGCGGAGTGGTTAAAAATTCTTTCTTACTCTTTCTTTGTTTATGCCTGGTGGATGGTTACTGTACAGGCATTCAATGGTGCGGGCGATACGAAGACGCCCACGTATATTAATCTTGTTTTCTTTTGGCTGATACAAATTCCATTGGCTTATTATTTAGCAATCCATCTCAACTGGGCGGAATCAGGAGTGTTTTGGGCGGTATTCTTTTCCGAAACTTCGGTGGGATTATTCACACTTTGGATTTTCAAAAAAGGGAAATGGAAAACGATGAAAGTATAATTTATATAGATGGATTTAAAAAAAACATAAGCACAACCCATCCATCAGAATAAAAAAACTACTTCTTTTCTTTTAAAATTAAACGCAAGGAAGAATCTTTTGTTAGATAAGCCCATGCCCAATTAATAAAAATGATCAATTTATTTTTTACGCTTAATATTAACATCAAGTGTAAAAACATCCACACCAACCAGGCAGGATAACCTTTAAACTTTATAAAGGGAAGATCCACTACCGCTTTATTGCGACCAATGGTAGCCATGGATCCCAAATCACGATATTCAAATTCGACCAATTCTTTATTCAGTTCGATTAATTTCAAATTTTTTACTAATCGCTTGGCTTGATTAATCGCAACATTCGCTAATTGAGGATGGCCTTTAGGATATGCTGGAGTCTCCATCGATGCAATATCGCCAATCGCAAAAAGGGTAGTACTTCCCATCACCTGATTATATCGATTTACCTTTATACGATTTCCTCCCATCAAGACGTCGGCCGACAATCCTTTAATACTATTGCCTGTTACGCCAGCTGCCCAAATTACAGTTTTACTTTGAATCACTTCTCCACTTTGTAAAGTGAGTTTCTCTCCATCATAATCCTTCACGTAAGTTTGTGTATACAATTTTACACCCATCCCTTCCAAATACTTTCTCGACGCTTGCTTTGCTTGTTCACTCATGTTGTTGAGTGTACTTCCACTTCCTTCAATGAGCAGTATCTGAAAAGTAGAAAAATCTATTCCTCGATAATCTTTGGGAAGTACATGTAGTTTAATCTCTGCAAACGCTCCAGCGAGTTCCACTCCAGTAGGACCAGCGCCTACAATAACCAAATTCAACAATCCTTGCTTTTCCTCTTGATTTGCAGAAATAATATTTTCAAATGTTTGAAGGATGTGATTGCGGATACTAATAGCGTCGTATGTCGACTTTAACGTAAACGTATTCTTTTCTATATTCTCATTTCCAAAAAAATTAGTTTTACATCCGATGGCGATGATGAGATAATCAAAAGAGAAATCGCCAATATCTGTAATAATTCGATTGTGCTTCTCATCAATTTCCAACACCTCGGTCATACGAACATGCACATTCTTCTTATTCCGAAAAATGTTTCTCAATGGAAAAGAAATACTACTCGGTTCAATTTGTGAGGTGGCTACTTGATAAAATAATGGTTGAAACTGGTGATGATTTAATTTATCGATTAGCCATACATCAAATAAATTCTCATCTAAATTCCGCACACATTGTACCCCTGCAAATCCACCACCGATTACTATCACTTTCTTTTTCATCATATCCCTATTTTAAATAATAAATAATCAATGGGCTTGTTTGCCGAATTAGAATGGGTTTTAAAATGAACTTCCTATCAGCATCCGTACAAAAATAGTACTCTGCATGATGCCCACCTTTTAATTGGGCATATAAATATAGTCATTTCATTTTATCAACTTGCCATCTGGAACGATTTTCTAATTTCCTTAAAACCATCCTCCCCTTCATGCATCTTCAAAACTCAAACATCACCCCAATAGAAGGAAGAATGGTTCCTGATTCATTTTTTAACTCTTTAAGTAAATAGCTGTTTGAATTACTTGGATCTTCAATTGCAACACCATTCTGGTCCGTTGCAACTGTTAAGAATGGAGATAAGAGCGTTGTATTGTTGTAAATATTTTGAATATCCAAATAAATATTCAAGACTGTTTTTCGCAGAAAATACTTTTTATCGATTCGGAAATCCAATTGATGAGATGCTGGCAATCGTTGTGTGTTGATGGCATTGTAATCAGGAACTCCGCTGCGTGTAATGTCCCACACTTCCTTTTGTGCCGATGCCATTCGATCAAAAGGAGTAAATGGGGCTCCACTAAAATAGCGAAACTTAAGACCAATTTCCCAGTTTTTTTTCAGCTGCTTTCCTCCGGTGAGCGAAAGGATGTGCCGATTGTCCCACGAAGAAGGTACGTATTTATCTCCACCATTGGTAAATTCACTGCGCACAAAAGTATAGGCAACGATGCCATAATATCCGTTTTTAATAGATTGTTGAAGGAGCAACTCCAACCCGTAACTTCGCCCTTTAGAAGTAGAACTTACGGCTTCATCACCGATGACACCAAAGTCTGAACCTAAATTGGCAAGTGAAATTTGCTCATCGATCAGCAACGGATAGTTCCGGTACATTTTATAAAATCCTTCCAATGAAATTTTAGAATTCGATCCGCTTAAATACTCTAACCCTGCTACAAGATGATCGGATGTGATGTACTTCAACTTGTTTGTCTTGTTCACCAATGTCCCCGAACTATCTCTAAATCCTAGACTCGTCAGCGGAGGTAATTGAAAATAGCGACCAACATTTACATTCATATACCACCTTTCTTTTATCTTATAAGAAGCTGAAAATCGAGGGGAGAATTGATCGATAGGATTACTCATCTCTTTGGAATAATCATTTATATCTGTTCGCAATCCTGTAGACAATGATAAACGATTTTTAAAAACTGATCGACTCACCTGAAAATACCCTCCTCCTTTATGAAGTTGCAACGAAGAAGAATAATCCACAGTAGTAATTCCAGATGGAAGATAAACGCGAGTGAAGGTAGCGTTACTATATTGCACCCACTCATATTGTAATCCGAAAGAAAGTTTGTATGCTCCCTTAGTTACAAAATTCTCTATTCTCAATTTATTTTCAATTTCTCTCGACTGATAATCTAACAATTGCTTTGAGGGATCTGATTCATCATTATCCTTAAACTTTTGTGCCGTATTATTCAACGTACTTCGACTTAAAATGAGTTGCTTCAATCCCTGAGAACTAAAATGTGAATACTTTAGACCTACTGTATAATTCCATTGTTCGTTTACTGGTAAGTTGCCAAGAATATAATTATTTCTATCGATGACTTCTTGATCTTTCTCCCCATCATTTGCTTTTTTATTTAAACGAAATTCATCGATGGCACCGAGTCCGATAAAGGTTAGCGTATTATTTTTATCAAACCGATAATTAAACTTAAATTGAGCATCGTTATATGTGGGTAAAAACGGAAGCTTAAGCACCGAGAATAATAGTTGCAAATACGATCTTCTCAATGAAAAGATAAAATCTCCTTTTTCCGAGGCAGGCCCATCCAACGTTAATCCAAAATCACTGGATCCTACCATTAATGTGCCCGCTAGTCGATCGGGGTTCCCATTCTTTTGACGAAACTCCAAAACGGAACTCAACGTATTTCCCCTAGATGCGGGAAAGGCTCCTGAATAAAAATCAACATCATTAATAAAGTTCACATTAATCATTCCTACGGGTCCACCGCTAGAACCTTGCGTAGCGAAATGATTGATATTTGGAACTTCGATTCCATCTAGATAAAAACGATTTTCGTTGGGTGCTCCTCCACGAATGATTAAATCATTTCTAAACGAAACGGATGAAGCCACTCCAGGAAAGGATTGAATTACTTTAGAGATATCTCGATTCCCTCCTGGATTACGCATAATTTCTGCTGCTCTTATATTTATTTTTGAGAGTGGCGCTTCCTCCACTTTCTCAAATCTACTCACTCCAATTTCAAGTTCTTGAAGATTTACCGACGAAGAAATCATTTCAATGTTCAACACCGTTGTTTTAGTCCCTGAAATAATCACCTCCTGAATTACCTGTTGTTTATAACCGATACAAGTAACTATTATATTATACAGATTCGGATCAATATTTTTAAGAATAAATTCTCCATTAATATCACTAGTTGCACCTAACGGTGTTCCTTGCAATTGAACATTGGCAAAAGGAAGGGGTAAACGAGAAGCACTTTCAATAATGGTCCCTTTAAGAATTCCATTTTGAGCTTGCACCGTTCCACCGAAAAGCAATAAGAAAAAAGCAAAAAAAATGGCCAAAAATTGGTTTAAAATAAGGGGGAATAAGTTGCTGGTACTATTTTGTGGGGTTGACATAAGAATTATCCTTTTTGAAGATAGATAGCTTCGACTAAACAAATAAAAATAGAAATTGTTTCAATAGCATCTATTTCATGTAGGCTTCCATTCAACTAGCATTTTAAAATGTTCGCACCCTCTTTTAATCTCGCGCATTATTTTATACCCAAATAGTTGAACTTTTAAGCTTCAAATCCAAAATAAATACACGAACATAGATTTTTGTATTCCTATGTGTATTTACATCAATTATTGCTTAAAAATACTAATAATACCTCGAAGAATTAAGAAAAAGCCTTTTTTTATATTCGAAAGAATGGTAGATTTGTTTAACAATAATTGGCAAGGAAGATTATTCTTATGCCAAATAAAAAACATTTCTTTTAAGAAAAGTATTATGATTTGTAGAAATACGCTTCTTTTCCTTGCATTACTTTTTATCTTCAGTTTTTCTGAAGCGCAACCGATACCTTTAAACTTAAAGAAACTCACCTCTGAAAATGGACTTTCCGACAATCAAGTTACTTGTATCATAAAAGATCCATTGGGATTTATGTGGGTAGGTACAAAGAACGGGCTGAATCGATTTGATGGAAGAGAATTTTATATTTTTAAACATAACGACAACGATAATTCATCTCTAGGAGGAAACAATATCACCTGTCTTGAAATGGATGATGACTCGATTCTTTGGATTGGCACATCGTCATCCGGCATAAGCAGTTATAATTTTCGAAATGGCAAATTCAATAATTATCATAACAATAATTCAACACTTACTTCCAATAGCATCAATGATATTGCATTTGATAGCAAGAGGAAAAAGCTTTGGATCGCGTTCAACAATAAAGGCCTTCAAACATTTGATCTACAAAAATCAAAATTAGATACGGGTAATTATGCCTTCAATACATTTTATGATGTATTAATCCATAATAATAAAGTTTACTTGGCTGGTATTAAACAATCATTAGGTCGATTAGAAACTTTAAATACCAATCTAACATACAACTCGGATACTGCTTTCACAATCAATAAAATATTTTTAAGCAGGGGGGATAGAATTTGGGCAGGAGCTTGGGACAATGGATTACATGAGTTTGATAAAAACACCAGCCGAATCCATACCTATATTTTCGACGGTACTCCAGCCCTTAATAAATCAGGGAATGAAATAATATCTTTGGCAGAAGATCATCAACAACTTCTTTGGTGCGGAACGAAATCAACTGGTGTTAAGTTTTTTGATCTAAAATCGAATTCCTTTCAACAAAAATATCATTTACCAGGCGTGAATTCTCGTCGAATCACCTATCTCTACAACGATGACAAAAATCGAATGTGGATTGGAACTGAAGTTGGACTTTTTATATATGATCCTATAGGGAATCTTTTTCAAACTACACACCTACCCGTACCGCCTAATAGTCCGCAATGCAAAGTATACGATAAATTGTTCTTACACAACGGTACCGAAATAATTGTAAGTGAATGTGGATTATTCTATAAAAAAAGTACTGATCAAGTATACCAACATAAGGATCTAATTTATCGCGGCGAAAAACAACAACTCTTTAGCTTGTTTAGAGATTATAAAAATCGCATCTATATTGGAAGCAATAAAACTTTGTTTTTTCTAGATACCATAACATTTGCCATTTCGAAAATGCATTGCTATCCCTCCATGTACAATGAAGGTTTTAATTCCATCGTTTCATCTCGCATCAACAGCATTACCCAATTTGAACATCACGGCGATACGTTTGTGCTTACTTCCGTTTATGGTCATGTGCCACATATTATATATCCAGAAAAAAAGAATGTTTTTATGATGATTGGAAATAATATTGATCCGAACGATTATATGGATAACTTAACTAGAAAACTATTTATCGATTCAAAAAACAACTTTTGGGTTTGTGGTGCATTACAAGGAATTACCAAAGTTTTCCTTCCAGATTCTATTAACTTTCATAAATACGAAAGCTATCAAACTATTATTCCAAAAATTTACTTTACCTATACCACTTGGGCCAAAATGAATTCCAGAAACTCATCCCCCATCACCAATGTATTCGATATGGTAGAAAACAACGATAACTCCTTTTGGATCACAACACAAGGATCTGGTCTTATCAAGTTTTTTCCCGACAATAAATCCAAGCCCTTTGTTTCTGTTGCTAATAATTACAAATCCCTTCAAGGAATCACTAAATCTGATGAAAACAATTTATGGATTACTTCTTCCAATGGTTTAATTAACTACCATATTCAAAACAACAGATACAAGCTCTATGACAAAAGCAATGGCATCACTGAAAATATTGGCGGTTACTTTTTTAGCTCAAATCCATTTTCCAAAAACCCTATTATTAGTGCTGGATTTGATGGTGGATTCATCTCCTTTAATCCCCAACATATCATCACAGATACCGAAAAACCAAGGGTTAAAATAACACGACTTTGGGTGTTAGATTCTCCATCTGATTCACTGCTTTTTTTCCCATTGCAGCTATTGCACAGTCAAAATTTTCTAAAGTTTTATATTTCCGCCAATTGCTTTACCAACAATGAGCAAACCACTTTTATGTATTTTCTAGAGGGTATTGATAATAAATGGAGAGACAATCAAAATAATCCTTTGATTACTTATACTAATTTACCACATGGTGATTTTACACTAAAAATAAAAGCCATCAATAGTAATGGATTAGAGAGTGATCCAATTTCCTATCCCATTGCAATTACACCTCCATTTTACAAAACCAATTGGTTTTACATCTTAATGGTCGTATTCATTGTTAGCATAATTTATTTCATATATCGATATCGCATCAAACAATTTTTAAAACTACAAGAAGTGAGGAATAAAATTGCACGTGATCTCCATGATGATATTGGAAGCACCTTGGGAAGCATACATCTATACAGCCAAATCGCAGCCAAAAAAATTGGTGCCAATAACGAGGAAGGAACTCGACTTATTCTAGAAAGAATTGAAAAATCATCGAGCGAAATTATTGATAAAACCAGTGATGCTGTTTGGGCGGTGAATGCGAGTAATGATACCATTGAGAATTTATTTTTAAGAATGGAAGGGTATGCAGCCTCATTACTCGGTGAAGCAGAAATACAATTTACCATCGAATGCAAAACGGAGTTAATGACTATAAAATTATCCATGGATCAACGAAAAAATCTATTCCTGGTTTACAAAGAAGCTATTCATAACATCATTAAATATGCGAATTGTAATCAAGTCAATATTCAATTGACAAAAAACGCCCATCAAATTAAATTAAAAATTACTGACGATGGTATTGGGTTCAACAGTGATCATATCGACCCTTACAACGGTAATGGTCTTAAAAACATGAAGGCGCGTGCTGAAGAAATGAAAGGTAAATTTGCCATCACCTCCTTCCCAGGAAAGGGAACCACAGTAGAAATTACCATCTAAACATGTAACCACAATTGGTTATTGTTAAACTATAAACAACACATCAACTTTGTAAAATGAAAACGAAAGACAACAAACCCTTGCGCATTATCATTTTTGACGACAGCAGCAATATGCGTGAATCCATCGAGTTGCTCTTATCAACAACCGAGAATATTCAGTTAGTAGCAGGATTTGATAGTTGCAAAAATTTACTTTTTGACATTGAACAATCAAATCCAGATGTGATTCTAATGGACATCGACATGCCGTTTATGTCAGGTATTGAAGCGGTAAAAAAGATTAGAGCCCACTATCCAGTAATCCCTATATTGATGCTTACTGGTTTTGAAGACGACGATAAAGTATTTAATTCCCTCTGTGCAGGTGCCAATGGGTATATTTTAAAAAATGCGAAGATGGAATCGTTGATCCACTATATTGAAGAAGTTCATGGGGGTGGAGCACCTATGACTCCCATCATTGCACGTAAAGTCTTAACTCAATTTGCAAAGATTCAGCCTGAGCAACATCAAAAAGAAGAATACTTTTTAAGCAGTCGTGAAAAAGATGTTTTGCAACTTTTGGTAAAAGGTAAATCATACAAAATGATAGCTGATGACCTTAACATCAGTTATGAAACGGTTCACTCCCATATCCGTAAAATTTATCAAAAACTACAGGTAAATTCTGTTGGGGAAGCCGTATCAAAAACGATTTCAAGAAATATTCTAAGATCCTTCTTTTTTTAAGTATTGTTGATTTTAGTTTCACCATATCTGGTCATTGATTTACAATAAAAAAGACATCAATTTTGGGTCCTTCCATTTCAATCTATTAGACTAAACCAACTATGAGAAATAAAATACTACTCTTCCTGCTATCTATCTCCACAAATTTATCTTTTGGACAAATCACTATTCTCAATTCTTTTAATCCAACCAACTTAAGTTCTCTGTGTGGAATTGGATATGATCCCATCAATGCAAAGGTTTGGGTGTATGGTTGCAGTTCAGATAGTATCAGCTGCTTTTCTACATCTGGCGTTCTACAATTTTCTATTCCGGCTGCTGGAGAAAGTGCCAACGATGTGGATATAGAAATAGCACCCGTCCCTCTTTCGATTAATGGAAATAACTATCCACAAGGTCAGTTACTCTTTGTAAATGGAGAAACTGGTGTAGCAGAAATTTATGTACTTAACAATTCAAATGGAACTCTCCTAGATTCCTTATCTACAAAGTTTGGAAACAGCCACGTCGTTGGTGGATCTTATCATCCTGCTCGAAACACTTTTTTTCTCGTGCAAGATAATGTTCCCTCGACCGCACTTCAAAATCTAATAACAGAAATAGATCCGCTCAATGGAGACACACTAAATATCTTCCAAATTACGAATAGTTTTAATGTTTCGTTTGGTGATATAGAAATTGGGAGTAACGGAAATTTATTTGTAGTAAGTAGTGCGGAAGATAGTATCGCAGAATTTACGCCAACTGGTTCGCTTGTTCAAATGCATGATTTACCAACAGGGATAAATTCACCCTCAGGAATTGCATTAGACTGCCCTAACGGAGAAGCTTGGGTAGCGAATAATAATGGTGTTATCTATCACTTAGGTGGATTCCCTTGTGGAACTACTCATATTTCAGAATATTCAACTCCATCCTTTCAAATAATTAATATTTCACCCAACCCATTTCAATCAACAATAACCTTTTCAATTGCTCAACATCATTCAGAAAAAATAAATATTACACTACAAAATGCATTGGGACAGGTAGTGAAAAATATGTATACGGGAATCTCATTGGCGGGGGACAATAAATTTTCAATGGATTGCACAACACTTTCAGAGGGTATTTATTATTTAGAAGTTTCCTCTCCAACACAAAAAGAAGGGAAGAAAATTATTAAAATCAATTAATCCTGCTATCTTTTCCGATCTATTAAGCCTAAAATATCCGTCCTAAACTTTTCCAACTTTTCAAGGGAACTACCAGAAGATGTGTCTAGAAAAACACATTATCCATATTTTGCATTAGCATAATTTGCCATTCAGGACTGACACCAAACGAAGTTTTGGTCTGGGATTAAACATCTTATTCACACAATTCACCATAATTGGTGATTGCCTCTCTTTTCTTAAAACGGGAATTTTGAAAAGATGAAATAACGTTCATTTCAGATAATTCACTAAAACCCACTTTATCATGAAAAAGTACACTCTCCTCATGTGTTTAATTCAACAAAAAACCATCTCGCAATTTATTTTATCAATTATTGTCGCTTTTGGATTTTCGTTAACTACAGTTAATGCACAACCATATATTCGATCAACATTTAATGCAGCGTATGTACCTATAACAACAGGTGGCGGTGCAATCGTATCCACTGCCACAGGCAATGACGTAAACCAAACAGCCATTCCGCTGGGCTTTACATTAAATTATGCTAGTGTTAATTATACAACGATTGGATTAAACACCAATGGCTTATTGTGGTTTGATGCTGTGGCACCTAGTGCTGCAGAAGGTGTTACTATTACCAATATGTTTGTGTCTGGGGCAGGAGGCACTGATAAAAGCATTAGCGCATGGTGGACAGATATGGCTGATGATGCCTCCTCTGATATTTTGTATCAGACACAAGGCATCACACCCAACCGAACTTTCACCGTTCAATATACCAATTATCCGCATTATAATGGTGCAGTTGGCACTAACATTCGTTTAAACTTCCAAGTAGTTTTTTACGAAGGCACCAATGTGATAGAATTTAATTATGGTCCAAAAGCTATTACAGGGCCTCCAGCAGTTTCAGGCGGAGCATGCATAGGTATTGAATATGGCGCAGGTGGCGCAGGTAATTTTATTGACCTTGTTACTGGTTCCGGCCAAACGGCACATGGTATGCTAAGTCCGTTGGTGGCATGGCCAGCATATAGTTACAGGTTAACACCGGGAGCACCAACACCCGTTGCATCAGGCACCTATAATGTGGGTATCGGGCAAACATATCCAAGCCTTACCCTTGCAACATCTGATTTAAATCACCGCGGCATCTCGGGCCCCGTTACACTTAACCTTACGGATAATAATTACGATACTACCGTAGCAAACGGAAGCCATATCTTTCCGGTTTTTGTTGGCCCATTTAAAGGATCAAGCTCAGTTAATACAGTAACAATTTCTAAAACAGGAACGCCTGCCACGTTCTCTTACCGGGGTTCTCCGGTTACGACAGGCGGTTTTGGATGTGGTAGTACCGGTGGGCTGGGTTCTATTAGTGATTCACAAGAACCTATCATGGGGGTTTGCGCAAGGTATGCCAACATTAGCAACATTAACCTTGTTTCACTTGGCACCACAGCAAATGATGTAGAAGTGGGCTTAATGGTTTTTGAATCTTTTGGTGGCGATTCAGGAGCGCAACATAATGTGTTTGATAGAATTTCGGTAAACATGAATCGCACCAACACCAACACGATTGGGATTTATTCAAACAATATGTCAAACCCAGGAGGGATACAAGGAAGCAATTCCTTTAACATTTATATGGATATTACTATCCGCGATTGCTATGCAGGCATTTACCTCCAGGGTGCAGGTGGTGTTTATGAGCCTGATGCAGGCAATCAGATCATTTCCTCATCATGTACTACTTTTAATTCTATTGGTGATCCGGCAGTGCCCAATGACATTGGAGGTGGCAGTACAACGTATGGCATTTGGTTAGGCGCACAGAATACTTTCGTTGTGCGAAATACAATCATCAGAAATATAACTACAACAAGTAGTTCATCATCTATTGATGGAATTCTTGTTCAATCCGCAAAAGGAGTATGTGAAATAAGCAATAACATTATCCGAACCATAAAACGAACCAGTACAGGAGCCGGAGGTTCGTATATACTAACAGGAATAAGACTTTCGCATTCTAACTCTATTAATGAATTCAGGATTTTCAATAATTCTATTTCTGAACTCCTCACGAACTACACCGGTGTTGCAACAGCATCGCGTGCTGTAAGAGGAATTTACTTTGATGACACCGGATCAGGTACCAATACCTTTAACATTTATAATAACAGTATTAGTATTGACGGCAGTACCTTTCCAAATGCTTCTAACACATGCATTCAATTTTTGGACGGAGGAGATTTTACCGTGAATATGAAAAATAACGTGTTCGCAAATTTTACTTCGGCACAAACAGGTGTGGCAAGGCACTATTGCATTGTATCATCTCATGTTGACCGTTATGGAGTTTTAGCTTCTTCGTCTAATTACAATGATTTATACATCGCCAATGACCAAGGCGTTTCAGGTCATGTGGGTTTAGGTGCTACAACTAACTATTCTTCGCTAACTAATTGGACAAATGGAATTACATTCAATGCTGGAACCGATGCCAATTCTATTTCAACAAATCCCTCTTTTGTAAATAACAATACAGATCTTCATGCAAGCTCTTCTTCCTCTGCATTAAATGGAAGCGGAACCACACCTCCCTATTATGCAAGCATTGATATTGATTGTCAAGCAAGGCATACTCCTTATGATATTGGGGTTGATGATTTTTCTTTTGATGCATTGCTAAATTTAAAATTGTACGTTGAAGGATTTCATTTAGGGAGTGGTATGATGACAGCCCTTCTGGCTAATACAGGGGCCGAAATTCATCCCTTTATTACAGATACCATAACCATTGAATTGAGAAATACAACAAGTCCGTATTCCCTATTTATGAGCACGAACAGTATGCTTTTAGCCAATGGAACTTCTACCACTTATCTTCCTCTTTCAATAATAGGCAATAGCTATTATATTGTAGCAAGAGGTAGAAACACGATAGAAACCTGGAGTAAATTGCCTGTTACATTTTCGATGAATACATCTTATGATTTTAGCACACCGTAGTTGTATTTATTAGAAAATAACTCTGAATGTTTGCTATTCCAGTTGTCAAATGCTTGTGCACAACGGTATTTCACTGTTATTAAAACGAATTAAAGTATCATCATAATACGTATATTTGGTGCATGGGTGAAATCAATTTTACTGATGAGAATCCCTGTTGCCTTTACACGTATTAAAATGATACAAATTCTGTGAATTCAATAATAAGTTCCACTGTTCATGACGCGGAAGAATTGTCGAGAATAGCTCGACAATCGTTTATTGAATCACATGGTCATAGTGCGTCGAAGGAAGATATAACGGCTTATATAAATAGTAAATTTACTTTTTCAGCATTTGAAGAAGAGTTAAAAAATCCAAATTACATTTATCATCATGTTATTTGTGATGGTCAACTTATTGGCTATTCCAAAATCGTTTTTAATTGTGAATCAGAAAATATAGCACAGGAAAATATAACGAAGTTAGAACGATTGTACTTACTTCAGGAATTTCATTCTTTAAAGCTTGGACATGCACTTTTAGAATATAACATACAACTTGCTAAACGAAACCATCAAAAGGGGATGTGGCTTTATGTATGGAAAGAAAATACAAGAGCTTACCATTTTTATCTGAAAAATGGATTTAAGATCATCGGAGAATATGATTTTAAAATTTCCGCGAATCATTCAAATCCGAACTATCAGCTTTTTCTAGAATTCTAATGGCAACTAAAGGATTAACTATCCCAAAGTTAAAAAGTATCAACAAAATGTAATTTATGCATTCCCCGTTGATTTTTCCAGTCATTAATCCTATTTTTAACGTGTTCTTAGTTATTATGAATACGCGTCGCTAAAAACAAACATTAAAACCAATCAAGATGAAAAACATTCTACTTCTTGTCTCTTCGCTTCCTTCAATTAACATACAAGCACAAGTAGTAAATCAAATCACAGTCATCCCATCAAATCCAACAAGTAGTGATACTATTTCAGTTATTGCTAACTTTTCCTATAATGGCGATTGTACCTTTGGATTGGTGGGCTATTTTTATTATTTACAAGGTTCAACAATTCATATTCTTCCAACTTATTGCGGTTATGGTGCTCCTACTCTTTGCACTAGCACCGACACTTTTAAATTAGAAACATATCCATCAGGAATTTATAACATTAATATTGAATTTCATCAAGGAAGCATCTGCCCCTTCAGTGGCTTTGATGCAACGATTGCTCAATTTGATACCACACTAAATATTACGACAACATCTGGACTTGGTTCGAATAACAATACTATATCTGATGTTTTTCTTTTTCCAAACCCTACTTACGATGAAGTGATGGTTCATTTAGAAAAAAACAATTTAATATCCATATCACTATATAATTCACTTGGTACTTTAATTAATGAGTTCTATTCCACCCCATTTTCGATGGCATATTTACCAAATGGAATTTATTGGACGATCATTAAAACGAATAGTGGACAATCTTCGAAAAAAATTGTGAAACGTTAAATTGACCTCTATATTACATGAATACATCGCAGCAAATTGCAAAACATTTTAAGGAAGTTCACTTTGGAGGAAACTGGACCTGCTCCAATCTAAGAGACAACTTAGCCGATGTGACTTGGCAACAAGCCACCCAACAAATTTATTCCTTAAACACGATTGCAACATTGGTATATCACACGCATTATTATGTTCATGCTGTCCTAAAAGTTTTTCAAGGTGAGGAATTAGAAGCTCATGATAAATATAGCTTTGCTCATCCTCCTATTCATTCACAAGAAGATTGGGAAAATCTATTATCAAAAGTATGGGCGGATGCACAAGCTTTTGAAACGTTACTAAAAAAATTACCGGAAGAAAAACTATGGGAGAACATTGCTGAAGAGAAATATGGAATCTATTATAGAAATATTCATGGTATCATCGAGCATACACATTATCACTTAGGGCAAATTGCAATTATCAAAAAGATTATTCAACAAAAAGAAATCAAGGGAATCCACAATAACTAATTAATAATATTTAAATGAAAGATCTTATGAAGCCATTTGCTCTTCTAATTATAACCATATTCAGTTTTTCAAATACATTAATAGCACAAAGCGCAACTCCTGATTTAATTGGGTACTGGCATAATTGGAATGACCCAAATGCGCCCTCTATACCTCTTAACCAAGTAGATTCAAGGTATACATTTGTTGACATCGCATTTGCAGTTCCTGAAGTTGGCACCGATTATAAAATGGAATTTATTCCTGATCAATTTTCAAATGCTACTTTTCTTTCACATGTTCAAGCGCTCCAAAGTCAAGGTAAAAAAGTAATTATTAGTATTGGAGGTGCTTCGACACATGTATCCCTAGATAATATTTCTGAACGCGATACTTTCATTGCAACCATGGGAAACATCTTAACGACATTTGGATTTGATGGTATTGATATTGATCTTGAAGGAAGTTCTGTGTCAGTTACTGGAGGAACTATTTCTACCCCTGTGGATGCAAAAATTATAAATTTAATAGACGCTATTAAACAAATCATGAGCAACTATTATACAGCCAATAATAAAAGATTACTACTCACCATGGCTCCAGAAACGGCATTTGTACAAGGTGGGATGTCGGCCTACGGTGGAATTTGGGGAGCCTATTTACCCATCATCCATGCTCTTCGCGACTCTATTGAAATTTTACATGTTCAATTATACAATAGTGGGAGTATGTATGGCATTGATGGAAATATATATACGCAAGGAACATCAGATTTCATTGTAGCCATGACTGAAGCAGTCATACAAGGATTCAATACTCAAGGAGGAATGTTCATCGGCTTGCCAGCAAATAAAGTAGCTATTGGATTACCTGCATGCCCTTTAGCAGCCGGGGGTGGATATACGGATACAACTTCAGTGATCAACGCTGTTCAATATTTAAGAGGTGTTGGAAATACACCTGGACTCTATACGCTTCAACAGGCCGGAGGTTATCCTTCAATAAGAGGCATGATGACTTGGTCTATCAATTGGGATGCGGTATCAACATGTGCAACTACTTACGAATATGCGAATACTTTCGAAAGTATTTTCAGTACAACGTCGTCTACTCTAGAAATAAATTCAGATGTGTCGGTTGATGTTTTCCCAAACCCTGCTTCAGAATTTCTAACAATAAAAACCAACAGCGATAAGTGCTCTATTACAATTACAAATCTTCTTGGAGAAAGAATTCAAGATCCAATTCTCTTTGATCAAAGCATCTCTATCCAAACAAAAGAGTGGAATTCAGGGATCTATTTTATTACCATTACCTCTCAAAACAAAATTGAGGTGAAAAAGATAATTTTCAACTGATGGGATGGAAATGGGAGGACAATAAATGTAAGTTTGATTTTTCTTCGTATTGAGTACATTATTTTTATTTAGTTTCGTAGAATAAGTTCAATTCCTGTTTTCAAAAAATGGTTTCTTTCACATGTTAAATAAATATTGGAGAAATGAAAAGCATTCTTCCCATCCCTATTTTATATTAGGTGCATACTTCGTACTTTATCTTTTACTTGCCCTTCTCATGCCAAAATCTGGGCATCCTAGCGATTTCAATTGTTGGACAGATTGGACCAGTGCTATATTTACAAAGGGCCTAGGAAACATTTATAGTCATGGAACAAATTATTTACCACTCTATCAATATTTCCTAATGCTCTTTGGCAATTTTCAGGGAAGTGTTTCCGAAATTCATGCGAATATTAATTCAATAAAATACCTTAATCTATTATTTGATGTGGTTGGTGTTTACTTTGTTTTTCTATTTGTAAATGCAAAAATAAAAAATTCTAAAACGAGTATTGTATTGTCTTTGCTCCTACTTTTCAATTTAGCCTATTTATACAATACGATGATTTGGGGGCAAGTGGATGCCATCTTCACAGCGTTTATTTTTATTGCATTTTACTTTAGTCTTAAAAATAAAATTCTACTCACTATACTATTTAGTTTGCTGAGTTTAAATATGAAATTACAAGCTATAATTTTTTTTCCATTTATTGGGCTCATTCTTTTGCCATCATTAATTCGAAAGTTCAATTTAAAATCGCTTTTTGTTTGGATTGTTGTTCCACTCATCCTTCAATTGATCATTTTGCTTCCATTTTATTTACAAGGCGATTTAGAAAAAGTACTTTCAGTAGTGACGAATTCTGTAGGCACTTTTCCAAAAATTTCAATGAATGCTTACAATATGTGGTACTGGTTAATTGATGATGAGCCGATGGGAGTGTTAGACACAAACACCTATGGAGGCATAAGTTATTATCATTGGGGATTCTATAGTTTCATTGTTGCCTATACGGCTACTCTATTTCCCCTTTTTCGAAATCGAGTACTGCTATTAATGAACAAACAAAATGTAGATTTATCACTAAATAAATTATTACTCATTGCCACTCTAATTCCTATTGTATTCTTCTTTTTCAATACGCAAATGCATGAGCGCTATTCGCACCCCATGTTAATCTTTGCGGGTACTTACGCCATACTAAACAATAAATATATCGTCTATACTTTATTAAGCATCGCCTATTTTTTGAATTTAGAATTAGTGTTGGATTATTTCAAAATAGAAAACTACAACTTGTTTTTTCTAAATCCAGATTTCGTTGCTGCCCTTTTCTTTGCTGCTATCATTTTTCTATTTTACTCTCTTTACAAAAGAGAATCTGCGGTAGAAGTTCAGAAAAACAATAACGAATAGATTGAATTTATTGAACTTTTATATCTTTAAATAAAAATTGACTTATGCGACACTTCCTTTTAATCTTGATCTCTCTCTGCTTCAGTGCTTGTAAACAAGAGGACAAATCTTCACGATCTACCGCTGTAAAAAGTACCTCACTTACTACGTATTTCGACTATCCTGATTCTATTGAATCGGCGGGAGTGAAAATGATTCCGATAACCACACCTATTGGAGAATTTAAAGTGTGGACGAAGCGATTTGGAAACAATCCGAAAATAAAAATTCTGTTATTGCATGGAGGTCCAGCCATGACGCATGAATACATGGAATGTTTCGAAACGTTTTTTCTACGTGAAGGATTTGAATTTTATGAGTACGATCAATTAGGTTCCTATTACAGCGATCAACCAACGGATAGCAGCTTGTGGACTATTGAGCGATTTGTGGAAGAAGTGGAACAAGTAAGAATTGCGATTAATGCCGACAGTTCGAACTTTTACATTGTTGGAAATTCATGGGGCGGAATTCTTGGAATGGAGTATGCGCTAAAATACCAACATCATCTTAAGAGTTTGGTTGTCTCCAATATGATGGCCAGCGCGAAAGAGTATGGAAAATATGCTGATGAAGTACTCGCTAAACAAATGAATCCATCTGTATTGGCAGAAATTAAATCCATAGAAGCAAAAAAAGATTTTGGAAATCCGCGTTATATGGAACTACTAATTCCTAATTTCTATCATGAACATCTTTGCAGATTAAAGGAATGGCCTGATGGTTTTAATCGTTCTATGAAACATGTAAATGGAGCCATTTATACCATGATGCAAGGGCCGAGCGAGTTTGGTATTAGCGGCCGACTTTCGAACTGGGATATTAAAGATCGGTTGAAGGAAATTTATATTCCTACTTTGATGATCGGAGCAAAATACGATACCATGGATCCGAAAACGATGGAAGAACAAAGCACATTGGTACAAAAAGGTCGCTATTTGTATTGTCCTAACGGTAGTCATCTATCCATGTGGGACGATCAACAGGTGTTTATGAGCGGGGTTGTCCAGTTTATTAAGGATGTGGATGAAGGAGCATTTTAATCCTTGATTCCTTCTAGAAATCTAGTATGTTTCTTTGAAAATGGATTAATCCTTTTTCTTTAAATAGGCTCTAAATTTAGATGTGCCAATAATTCTCTTGACATCCTCGATTCTATTCCTTAAATTAGATCATTCTATTGTAATATGAAAAAGATTTACTTTATCCTCCTATGTCTACTTTTTTCCTCGATGAAATCATCGGCACAAAACTTTTATGCCCTGGATACGATTCAACAAATTGAAATTTCATTTTCGCAATCGAACTGGGATTATATTCTAGACACCGCAAAACAAGGCAGTGATAGCTATACGATGGCTCAATGGGTAAAAATAAACGGAGTATTTTTCGATAGTATCGGAGTGAAATACAAAGGCAATAGTTCCTACAATCCCGTGAACATCAAAAACCCTTTACACATTGAGTTGGATCATTTCAAGAATCAAGATTACCTCGGGTATAAAGATATAAAGTTGAGTAATGGGTTTAATGAACCTTCTTGCATTCGAGAAGCACTTCTTTACTCACTCCTAAAACAATACACAAAGATCTCTTCAGCAAATTATGCACAGGTGTACATCAATGGCCAATTAATGGGACAATACACCAATACCGAAGCCGTGACCAATCATTTTTTAGAGGATCGATTTTATTCAAAAAACAACACTTTTGTTTTTGCTGATAATGGTGGATGTGATTTGAGATATAAAGGAAATGATAGTACACTTTATTCCACTCCTTATACCTTAAAATCAGATTATGGTCTTGCCGATTTAATGCGATTCTGTGATACATTAAATAATAATATTGTAGGTATTGAAAATAGTTTAGACATCGATCGTGCTCTTTGGATGATTGCACTCAATAATGTTTTTGTAATTCTTGACAGTTATTTAGGGAACTCTAAACACAATTACTATTTATATGAAGATCATCTTGGAAGATTCAATCCAATCCTTTGGGATTTAAATGGTGGATTGGGTGTTTTTTCAAAGCCCACCAATAACATTTCACTCACCACGGCTCAAATGCAAACGCTAACACCCCTGTTACATGCCAACGATAGTTTATGGCCATTGGTGAAACAATTATTGTCCATTCCTCAATACAAGCGAATGTATGTTGCACACATGAAAACAATAGTAACAGAAAATATTGACAATGGGTACTACCTAACACAAGCACAAATTATACATAACATCATCGATACCGCCGTCGCTTCCGATCCAAATCTTTTTTTTACTTATTCACAATTCAACAGCAATCTTAATTCTACCGTAGTTTCAGGTCCTAAAATAATTCCAGGAATCACTGAGTTGATGAATGCGCGAGGAACTTATCTCCATTCAACACCCGAATTTTTACAAGTAGCACCTACCATATCAAATATAGTTCCTTCCGACACTTTTCCAACTGTGAATTCAAATGTAATAATCACAGCCACCGTAACAAATGCAACTAATGTTTATTTAGGATGGAGAAATACAGTCCTTGATCGATTCTATCGTTGGCCGATGTTTGATGATGGTTTGCATGGAGATGGGATAGCAGCAGATGGTATTTATGGAATTTCAATTCCAGTCAATAATTCAACGCTTCAATATTATGTTTACGCGGAGAATAATAATGCAGGAATATTTTCTCCAGCAAGAGCAGAACACGAATTCTATACTTTACAAGCTAACTATGCTTCCTTGCTTCCGGGACAAGTGGTGATCAATGAAATGATGGCTTTAAATAATTCAAGTGTGCAAAATGCAAATGGAGGGTATGGTGACTGGATTGAACTTTATAATACTTCTTCCTCGATTGTTTCTCTGGATTATCTTTTCTTATCTGATAACATTTCTAATCCAAATAAGTGGCAGTTTCCAATCGGTAAAACCATTCCTCCATATGGGTATTTCATTGTATGGGCTGACAATGACACTTCTTCCGTTGAAACGCACTGCCCCTTTGGTTTTTCAGGAAATGGGGAAGAGGCCATTCTTTCTTACGCGAATGGCACGATCATCGACAGCACTACTTTCCCCATACAATCCAACGACATTACTTGGGGAAGATATCCGAATGGAACCGGACCTTTTGTATACATGCAGCCTACGTTTAATGCCATAAATTTAATTTCAAGTATTCAAGAAAATCCATCTACGCAAAAGTTCGTCCTCTATCCAAATCCATCTAACGGAAATGTATTTATTCATTCAACATTAGGTCAAACAGAATTGAAGATTTTAGATCTTATGGGTAATGTGGTTTTTCAAAAACGATTGTTTCATGAAGATGAATTCATCTCCTTGAATTTATCAATTGGCCTATATTTTTATCAAGCGCTTACTCCTAATAAAATCTTGTCGGGTAAAATTTTAATTTACTAACCGATGGGCAACCTCACCTTTAACCCTTCTACATTCTAGAATGAAATAACAATTCGCTTAAATTATTCGATTCAGCCGAACAAATGTCATAATTAGATAATTTTTGAATTTACTATCTTCGCACCTACAATTCCATCAAGAATTGACGATGCCCTCCACCATGAAATTCAGAACCATCTTCCTTGGCCTCTTACTACTATCGACTTTTGCTTTTTCTCAAGAACGGCAAGCAAAAGAACAATACCATCAAAAGGGGAAATTTTTCGTTTACTTTGGATGGAACAGAGCATGGTTTACAACATCTGATATCCACTTTAAAGGCGCAAATTACGATTTCACTTTAAATAATGTAGTGGCGAAAGATCGTCCATCTCACTTGGCCGCAGATCCGTATTTGAATCCTTCTCGATTCACCATCCCGCAATATAATTTTAGAGTGGGCTACTTCTTCAATGAACATTGGAGTATCACTTTAGGGGATGATCATATGAAATATGTAATGAAGCAAAATCAAACTGTGAAAATTAACGGCGGGATTTCTGATACAGTAGCGCATTACGAAGGACTCTATTCGGATGAAGACATTACCCTCAGCAAAGACTTTTTACAATTCGAACATACCGATGGATTGAATTATATAAATACAGACATCAGAAGATTTGATAATCTCATTACCTACAAAAGATTCAAATTAAATGTAACCGAAGGATTTGGTGTTGGTGTATTAGTGCCCAGAACCAATACCACTTTACTCAGCAAAGAAAGAAATGATCAGTTTCATCTTTCAGGATATGGATTGGGAGCGTTAGTAGGATTGAATTTGACTTATCATAATTGGCTCTTCATACAAACCGAATTGAAAGGTGGCTACATCAATATGCCCGATATTCGAACCACGAAAAATAAAGCAGATAATGCGAGTCAACATTTTTTCTTTACACAATTTAATTTTGAATTGGGTGCGAATATTAATTTGCATAGTAAGAGTAAATAGCAATAAGTACTGAGCTTTTAAACGCAACGTTAGCAACGTTTAGGCAGCGGTCGCAGCGAAAGTTAAATTCGGAGCACAATTAATTCGTTCCTAAAATCACCCTTGAAGCCTGCAGCTTGTTTCCTACCCGAAGCCCAATTTTCAATGCCCACCAATTCATAATCTTCGACCCTGAAATTCGTTGCTTGAGAAAGAATATTTCCCTTTAGATCAATAATTACAATCCATATTGCGTTAGGTATTTTAAATTTCAGTAGGAGAATACATTCTCCCCTTCCTAAACAACCCCCAACATGGAAAAATTGAAAAACTTCTTTTGGTTCTGCTCCGGAGTGAACCAAGAGATTCTCCAAAAAACACCTACCGAACATTCAAAATATGTAGGCATGGGCGCTACCGTCTTTTTTACTGGTCTCTTCGCTGCCATTTCTGGAGGATATGCCCTCTATTTTATTTTTAACGACATGGCGCTATTCTGGAGAATTTTTGCAGCGGTAATTTTTGGATGTATTTGGGGAGCGATGATTTTTAATCTCGATCGTTACATCGTTTCAAGCATGAAAAAAGGAGGAGGATTTTGGAGTGAGTTTAAGATGGCTACTCCGCGAATTCTGCTGGCAGCCGTCATTGCCTTTGTTATTTCAAAACCATTGGAACTTCAAATATTTCATACCTCCATCGAGTATGAATTGGAGATCATGAAGCAAAAAGACATCAAGCTTCAAGAAACTACACTAACAAGTCGGTACACGGCAGAGATGGCTACCCTTGCCTCACAAATAAAATCACTGAAAGGAGAAATTACGCAGGCTACTTTACAACGCGACCGCTTGAACGAAATTGCCCGTGTAGAAGCGGATGGCAGTGGAGGATCGAATAAGCGTGGTGCAGCTACCATCTACAAACTAAAAAAAGCAGATGCTGAAAAAGCACAACAGGAATTAAGTGATTTATCGTCGAACAATCTTCCGCTGATTCAATCAAAACAAACAGAACTCGACAAAACCGCCGCTACCATCGAAGGATTAAAATCGTCCATCGTGAGAGGGGCCTATGATGGTTTTGATAAACGACTCGATGCATTGGGAAATGTTTCAAACAACAGCGCCACCATTTCTATGGCGAGTATTTTTATTATACTTTTATTTTTAGCCATTGAGATGTCTCCCGTCTTAGTAAAACTACTTTCTTCTCGAGGGCCTTATGATGATATTTTAGAGAATGATGAACATGTTTTTCAAATTGAACGAGTAGAACAAATGACATTACGAAGTCAATTGAGCTTTGAGAAATTGGAGCTTGCTAAACAAACAGGCAACTTTGTATTAGAGCAAGAAATTGCGAATAAAAAGAACTATACCCGTCGATTCAAAGAGGCCGAAGCTGAAATTAGTCAGGAGATGATTAATAAATGGAAGCTCGAAGAATTAGCGAGGGTACATTCGGGACGACTAAGTGGAATATAATTCTAATTTGGAGGAATTAATAATATTTGTACATTTACATATACTTTTTATTCTGCTATTACAAACAGATACTTGTATGAATACGTATTAAAACAAATTCCAAATTAAATGAATCCAATCTTAAAAAATGTATTAGCCGTTATCACTGGTCTGTTGGTCGGAAATGTGGTAAATATGGGAATTATCATGATGAGCGGCACTATGATTCCGCCACCCGAAGGCGCTGATGTTACTACGGTGGAAGGATTTAAAAGACTCCATGCATTTATTCACTCCTATCAATTTTCTGATGCCTTGGCTAGCCCATGCCCTTGGAAGTTTTGCTGGAGCATGGGTTGCCGCAATGATTGCAGCAACCCATAAAATGAAATTTGCTATTTCCATTGGAACCTTCTTTTTGATTGGTGGGATCTACATGGTAACGCTGGTTCCTTCGCCTGTATGGTTTACGGTGCTAGATTTAGGTCTTGCCTATATTCCGATGGCTTGGCTAGCGGGGAAATTGGTAGCTAGTAAATCATAATGAATTTAGTTAGAAAATCTTTCGTCCTCTATTTTTCCTATTATAAAAGAAATTCATGAGAATTAAAACAAAATGCTATTTAACCATGCTTTTTATTGGGTTTAACAGCAACCCAATATTTGGTCAAGAAACTACTCAAGAGAAAATATTCTCTAATCTTCATGGGATAAAATTCGCAGAATTTACGAGTTATGAAGTCGAGGGCTACACAATTTATACGAAGACAATTTCTGCGCAACTACATGGGGCCGCTTTTAATAAAACAAAAAAAAGATTGAATATTCCAAAAGATGCCGTTGAAACAACAGATTCTACATTAGTTACAGAGAACAAAGTATATATTTCAGAATCTACTGTTTTAGATAAAATTTCTCAAATATCAATTCATTATTTTATTAAAGAGAATAAAAAACACATTACCTTGTTTAGCTTTTTTACA
>JANOPQ010000110.1:0-15089 GCA_031421935.1 Bacteroidota bacterium
GAAAAGAAAGTGAAACCTCGATTATTACCATGCAACAATGAATAGACTTGTGGAATGCCGACTTACATTCTATAAATCTTAAGACATTCGATAATTTAATATGTAGAGTCGGTATAACCAAAGAAAGCACTCCATTACAGAGTGAGAAACCCATGCAGCAGAAATCGCTGCAGGGCAAAGCAGTGTGAGAGTGAGGGGTGAAATCTAGAAATGTCCGCTCTTCGATCTTTTTCTCCACTGATAGCAATCGGGGCTGTTTTGCTGCCTGAGGCACTCGAGGGCAGCAAAAATGGGTTCGTCCCGAAGCATCGGGATGGACGACCTCCGCATCTGCCTGCATCGCTTTCGCTATAGCTTCAGCGGAGCAAAGCCGGCAGGCAGGCTGTTCCGAACAATATTACTGTTTATTAAAATTTATTGCTCGAATTATGCTACCATTTTTGATTAATCAATCGGACTAAATACTATGTATAAACGGTATTAAACCATCAATTCACTGAAGCAAATTCTAAATAAAAGTTAGCAGCAAGATGATTTTTTAAGTGCTTCGGGTATCGAAAGCATCCCGCAAACCATTCCCCAATAAAGTAAATGAGAGCACCATTAAAGCGATGGCTACCCCTGGGAAAATGGCTAACCAAGCGGCATCGACTACAATGTAAGAATAGTTTTCTTTGATCATCATTCCCCAACTTGGTGTGGGTGGTTGTGCTCCCATCCCCAAAAAGCTTAAGCCCGCTTCTAGCAAAATTGCAGAAGCGAAATTAGAAGCGGCAATCACGATGACTGGTCCGATAATATTTGGAAGAATATGTCGGAGAATAATCCGACTATCATTAAATCCTAATGCCCTACCCGCTTCTACATACTGTTGTTCGCGCAACGAGAAAAATTGACCTCGAACCAATCGAGCGACCTCCACCCACATGGTAAGTCCAACCGCAATGAATACCTGGATAAACCCCTTTCCTAATGCCATGGTGATGGCGACCACCAATAATAATGTGGGAATTGACCAGATCACATTGATGAACCATAAAATAATTTTATCGACCCATCCGCGGTAAAATCCAGCTAAGGAACCCAATCCGATTCCAATAAATAAGGAGATGACAACAGCAATTAAACCCACCGATAAAGATACTCGCGTGGCCACCATCAATCGACTTAATAAGTCCCGACCAAATCGATCGGTGCCGAAATAAAATGTTTTCTTTGAGATAAATTGGTCAGCCGAAATAGTCTTGTTGGGAACTGAGGCTTTATTTTTCCCAGCATTTAAACTGGCCAATGATACTACGCCGAGTTCACCTGGACTAGCATAATCGCCAGCATATTCTCTATAAAAAAGAGAATCGCGTTGCATTTTCCAGTCGTATAAAGGAATGAGTTTATGGATGGATGGATTTCCGCTCATCCATTTACTCAACAAGGATTTTTCCTGATCGCATTGTCGTGGAATTTTTAAAAAAGAAATTGAAGTTCCTGGAGGTTGCAAACTCACTTGTAAATTCATTGAGTTAGAATCGGGGCTATTATCGGGAACCAACACATAGCAAAACACAGCAACAAAAATGGAAAGGGCAATCACTGTCAAACCGAACATTGCCGATTTATGATGTTTCAGTTTTACCCAGGCTAGGTGACTCGGCGATAAGGTTTTGTCTTGATCCAATAGCTATATTATATGGAGATAAAGATAGAAGGTATTAATCAAACTGAATAAAATTAACAAAGGATAATTTAGGACCTTATCATCAATAAATATAATATATTTGATTCCCGATTTATTTTACAATCCATCTATGAAAAAAAACCTATTGACTATCATCTTTTTCCTTTTTGTTCATCATCTCGTTGGGCAAGGACATGGATATTATGTTGCTTACCCGAAGCCTAAAGATGCCATTATTAGGATTGACACTACTAAAATCAATCCTTATCAAGTTTACAACTTAAATCCAGGAAAATATATTTTAAAAGCTTGGGCTCAAGGATACAAATTATTGGTTGATACGATTTCCATTTCTACGAATAAATATACTCATAGCAAATTAATATTAGAAAGAAGTCATGAATATTTAAGATATCGTGCTGCTGTTAAAAAACAAAGAAAAAGTTTTCGAATTTATGGATATGTCGCTGCTGGTTGCACCGTTATTGGCGCATTGATGCATATTAAAGCAACAGAATTTGAAGATGATGCTTCTCAGAGTAAGAATTTATACTTGGAAGGAGTAACACCTACAGAAATTTTAAATGCAAAAATCGATTATCAAAAATCAATTGATGACTACAAAACATTTAAAACTTATCGAAATGTTTCCTTTGCAGCATTAGCTGGAGTAGGAATTATAGGTGGATACTTGAGTTACAAGTACTCTAAAAACAATAAAGCAGAATATAAAGAAGATGTTCCCCAATTAAGCAGCATCACTCCTTATTATGACCCCATTTCAAATACCAGTAATTTAACAGCAATATTTCTAATCAAATGAATAAATTGACATACTTAGCTATTGTTTCGTTGATCATCTTTGTTAGTTGTGAAAAATCGGAAGTCGAAACTTTACCTTTCAATAATCTTGAGCCAAATCTTATTCGTAACGTTTTGAAAGTTGATAGCGTTATTCAATATCCTAACGCAACCTATAAGAGGATAAATATATATATTAATCGAGGAGCAATATCCAGTTGGAATAAGGTTGAGAATGTAGTAATAAAACGCAGTATGGGTTCGGTGTCTACTATGAATAAAGACTTCTCATTTTATCAAGATCTTGCTTTGTACCCATCAGGACCCGCTTGGGTTGTTCTTCATTTAAGAAAAGATTTCCAAAGCCTATCTGCTCCTTCTGATACTTTTTATTTTAATGTTCCATAATTTAATATTTTTTCTAATATTCCGTATAAAATTCATCTCTACAAATTAAAAAATGAAACTTCTTATTAGAACTGATTCTGATAATTCGCATTTTCAGTTATTAGTTCTTGATCTTGATTTCGAATTAAAAGTAAGAGATGGGGAAGATCATGCATTTTATGCGCAGTATAATAAAACGGAAAATAAAATATATGTATTGATTGCATATAAATTTAAATAACACCTTAATAATATGATAAAAGAAACATTAGTATTCATCTACTTTCTTTTCCTAAGTGTTATTTCACAAGGCCAGGAGCAGGGCCAACTTATTGCCCGGCCAAAACCTTCACACGCCATCATACGACTTGATACCACTCTACTAAAACCCCTTCAAATCTATAATTTAACTCCTGGTTCTTACATTTTAAAATCATGGGCTCCAAATTACAATTTATATATTGACACCATACAAATTACAACCAATAAAACTACACGTGGAGATATTAAATTGAAACGAACCAAAGAATATATAAAATTTAGAAAACACCGCTTCACGCAATATTCTGGATTTGCATTGAATGGAATTATCCTGCTAGCACTAAATAAAAACAGATTAAACATGATAAACAAACAAGACTATTATAAAACGGTGGCTTCTGAGTATCAACGGCTCTATTTGTCAGCGATTTCTCCTGAAGAACTTGTATTATATAAGAATAATTACGATTATTATATTGATAAATTTAAAACTTCGCGCGATAAGAAAAACCTCGCTACGCTTACAACAATATCAGCAGGAGTAGTAGGAACAACTTTAGCTTATTTCATTTATAAAAAACAGAGAGCAGTACGTCCAAAAGTTACTCCGTTGTTAAGTAGTGTTTACCCGGCTTATGATCCAATCACGAATACTTATCATATCAACGCCTCAATATTAATAAAATGAAAAAACGTCTACTATTCTTTATTATCACTTTGCTATTTGTTGCTTCGTGCGACAAAGGTCCGGATGATGTTGAAAATTTTAAAATCAACAGCTTAGAGCCCAGTATTATTCATTCTGTTTGTCGAGTTAAAAGTGTTGATCAACTAGCTTTCTACAAAAGAGTTGAAATTGAAATCAACAGATCTGCGATTTCAGCATGGAGCCATGTAGAAAAAATTTTATTAGTCCGTAGCACAGGTCCTCAATCAACAATTAATAAAGACAGCTCTGGTTATAATGACTTTTCGACCTATTCGTCTGGACCAGCTTGGGTATACATTATTCTGGAAAGTGACAAACAAAAATTATCAGCTCCATCCGATACATTTCATTTTATTGTACCTTAAAGAGAGAAACATAAAAAAAATAAATTTCTCACTCACATCTAAAATATCACTAATAATTTGCTTGATGATCCAGCTTATAAGAACGGACTCTAACAATCCTCATTTTCAATTACTGGTTCGAGATCTTGATCTCGAATTAAAAATAAGAGATGGTGATGATCATGCATTTTACGCGCAGTATAATAAAACGGATAGCATAAAATTCGTAGTGGTAGCTTATGAAAATTCAGTTCCTGTAGGTTGTGGCGCTCTCAAAGAATACGATTCCGATACAATGGAAGTGAAAAGAATGTATGTTCAACTAGAATATCGGGGGAAAGGAATTGCTTCTTTCGTTTTAAAAGATCTTGAAAAATGGGCAACAAAATTAGGTTACAAAAAATGCATTTTAGAAACTGGAGAAAATCAACCCGAAGCGATTCGGCTTTATACAAAAAACAATTACAATCTTATTCCTAATTACGGGCAATATGCAGGTGTGGATGCTAGTAAATGTTTTGAGAAGTATTTATCATAAATCAATTTTGAAAATTGATAAAAAAATAATCCATCAACAAAAAATCAATTTCTCTTTTTCATTTCATTTGCAATTTCCTGCGATCCGGCATCCTCTGATTTTTGCAATTCGTCAATGATAGCTTGATGATCTTTTTCATTTCTATTTTGACTGAGTTTCCAAGCGCCTTCCATCTTTACCACTTCAATTTTAAATCCGCGAATGGCTTTGATAAATTTTTCGAAAAGTCCTTCTGGTAAATTTTCTGCTAATGCAGGTTTTTCTTGACCTTTTTCAAAGGTATTTTGCATCCGATACAAATGCGCTTTGAACTCATCTAAAGAAAGCTCGAATAAATTTCCACTTACATGCACTGCTCTATAATTCCAGGTTGAAACATTGGGGTGACTATACCAAGATGAAGAAACGTAAGTATGGCCTGCAGAAAAAACAGCCATGGCCTTCACTTCTTCCTTCCCAATAAAAATAGCTTGTGGATTCATGTTAGAAATATGACCGTATAAAAACAGTTTATCTCCTTCCATCACCACTTCCATGGGGATATGTGTTGCCAATGGAAATTCTTCTTCCTTCAAAATAAAAACCGCAAAAGGAAACTCTTTGATAAACGATAAAAGTTGATCTTGGTCTTTAACACTGTAATGTGAAGGTGCGTACATTATTTAAATTAAATGAGATCAACAATATTATCAAATTATAATAACTGTCGCGAATCATCTTGACCGTCTAATTAATTTTTACAATTACAGCTTGGTGAAAAAAACACATTTGTTTCGGGCAATAAGTTATAAATTTGCTCTTGTTCTTCCTGTGAAAATAAAATCCCTCTCAGCTCCAACGTTTTCAAGTTATGCAAATGTTTAATCTCGTCGGGAAGAGCAATAATTTCATTATCCCAGAGCTCAATGACCTCCAAAAATTCCAGTCGACCTATGGTATGCGGCAAGGTTTCTATCACATTTCGATTCAATCCCAAATGAATTAATTGAGTACAATTACTTATCGAATCGGGAATTACTTTTATTTTATTATAACTCACATCCAGTACTTGCAAATTTTTCAATTCACCGATCCATTCAGGAATCTCCTTCAATCTATTTCTTGACAACTTTAAAACTTGCAAGTTTTTAAAATTTCTAATTTCTTCTGGAACCACTTTATGTTTTTGCTTACTCAAATCGAGTTTAAAAACGGAATCTGGATTTAGGGATGCAGCGGCAAGTGATCGAAATGTTTTTTGTTGACTGAGCATTAAAGTATCCAACAAAGTTTGACCTTGGCTTTGGATAGCAAGAAAGAAGAATAAGAAAACAAGGGAAATCTTCGTGTTCAACATGAATGGTGAAGTTAAGCAGGACAACAAAGACTAAACGAAAAAAATAAAAAATTATTCAAAAGTGAATTGTAAATAACTTTAAATCGAATTTTCTTACTTACCGAAGCAATTCATAACATTGCTCTACATCCTTATTCATTTGAGAAACGAGTTCTTCAGCCGAATGAAATTTTAATTCAGGTCGGAGGTAATGCTTAAAATGAAGGGTGATGGCTTCACCATAAATATCTTCATCAAAACCCAAAATATGAACTTCGATGGTTCGATCGCCATTATCGAATGTGGGACGGTGTCCAATACTCAAGGCACCTTTCAACATGTTCCCTTCCCACTCTACCATGACTGCATAGATACCATTTGCGGGAACTAATTGATCGGGATCATTACACTGCATATTTGCAGTAGGAAATCCAAGGGTGCGTCCCAATTGTTTACCCTTAATTACTCGTCCTGAAAGTCGGTAATCGTACCCTAATAAATGAGCTGCAATATTCACTTCTCCTCTCTTGAGTGCATTTCGAATTCGAGTGGAGCTTACTGCAATAGCATCAATATCTTGCTCTGGAATTTCTTCCACTTCAAACCTCAATTGAGGAGCCATTTTTTCAAGTTCTTGCATAGAACCTTTTCGTTGATGACCAAACTGATGATCATAACCGATAACCAAAGTTTTAACCCCTAGCTTCTCTACCAAAATATTTTTCACAAAATCCTCGTATTCCATCTTTGAGAAATCCAGAGTAAAAGGCTGAATAACAAGATGATTTACCCCGAAATGTTTCATCAATTCAATTTTATCGTCAAGCGATGTAATCATTTCCAATTGAGCTGAATCCTGAAATAAAACTTTCCGAGGATGTGGGTAAAAAGTGAGCAAAACAACCTCGCCGCCCTTTTCTTTAGCCAAGGTGGACAGACGTTCGAGGATCATTTTATGACCAATATGTACGCCATCAAATGTACCCACAGTAACTATAGGATATTGAGGTTTAATATATTCGTTAATATTTCTATAAATTTGCATCTTCGCTTTCAGCCCATAATTATCAACAAAATTGCGTAAAAATGTTGATAAACTTATATTGAAGCAAAAATAGGTTTTACTTCATTGCGTGCTCTTTTTTATCTATTTTTGCACCCTCAAATTCAAATACCCAACCATGAATAAAGGTAAAATCGTTCAAGTCATTGGTCCCGTTATCGATGTAAGCTTTGAAGGTGAAGGAATTCAACTCCCAAACATATTAGAGGCTCTAGAGATCATCCGACCAAATGGTCAGAAAATTATTTTGGAATGTCAGCAGCACATCGGTGAAGATACGGTTCGTGCAATTGCGATGGATTCTACAGACGGATTAGTTCGTGGAATGGAAGTAGTTGGTACTGGCTCTGCTATCAAAATGCCAATTGGAGAAAAAATCAAAGGTCGCCTTTTCAATGTTGTTGGAGAAGCTATTGATGGAATCAACGTTGTTGACAATTCAAACGGACTTTCTATTCACCGTGATGCTCCAAGATTTGAAGATTTATCGACAGAAGCTGAAGTACTTTTCACAGGTATTAAAGTAATCGACTTATTAGAGCCTTACTCCAAAGGAGGAAAGATCGGTTTGTTTGGTGGTGCAGGTGTAGGAAAGACGGTATTGATCATGGAATTGATTAATAATATCGCAAAGGGATATGCAGGACTTTCTGTATTTGCTGGTGTAGGTGAGCGTACTCGTGAAGGAAACGATTTGTTGCGTGAGATGATTGAATCAGGTGTAATCAAATACGGCGAAGAGTTCAAACATAGCATGGAAGCAGGCGACTGGGATTTGTCGAAAGTAGATTTAAAAGAATTAGAAAAGAGTCAAGCGACACTTGTTTTCGGACAGATGAATGAGCCTCCAGGAGCACGTGCACGGGTAGCTTTATCTGGACTTACTGTTGCTGAATATTTCCGTGATGGAGATGAGAAAAGCGGTGGTCGTGATATCCTTTTCTTTATTGATAATATCTTCCGATTTACACAAGCTGGTTCTGAAGTATCGGCCCTTTTAGGACGTATGCCATCAGCAGTAGGATATCAACCTACATTAGCTACGGAAATGGGATTGATGCAAGAGCGTATTACTTCAACAAAACGTGGATCCATCACCTCTGTACAAGCGGTTTATGTACCTGCAGATGACTTGACTGATCCGGCACCAGCGACTACATTTAGTCACTTGGATGCAACTACAGTATTGAATCGTAAAATTGCTGAGTTAGGAATTTATCCAGCGGTAGATCCATTGGATTCTACCTCTAGAATTCTTTCTCGTGATGTTGTTGGTGATGAGCATTATGATACGGCACAAGCAGTAAAAGAAATTTTACAACGTTACAAAGAGTTACAAGATATCATTGCCATCTTAGGGATGGACGAGTTAAGTGACGAAGATAAAAGAGTAGTACATCGCGCTCGTCGTGTGCAACGTTTCTTATCTCAACCTTTCCACGTAGCTGAACAATTCACCGGATTGAAAGGGGTATTAGTTCCTATTGAAGAGACCATCAAAGGATTTAAAATGATTTTAAATGGTGAAGTGGATGAATATCCTGAAGCAGCATTTAACTTGGTTGGAAACATTGAAGATGCTATCGAAAAAGGAAAGAAATTGATTGCTGAAACTAAATAATTAAGAGATTAAAAAAACCGATTCATGCATCTTGAAATAATAACACCAGAGAAAAAAGTATTTGAAGGCGAAGTGAGTGAAATCATGGTTCCTGGATCCCATGGTCGATTTCAAATGCTAGAGAATCACGCAGCCATCATTTCCACTTTGGTAAATGGTACTGTTAAAGTGAAAACCACTACTGGTATTGAAACCTTTGAACTGACAGGTGGTGTGGTAGAATTACTGAACAATAAGGTGATTATTCTCGCTGAGTCTGTTTAATAAAACCCAATATTTAAAAGCCTATGGTTTCAACCATAGGCTTTTTTGTTTATTCAACATCTTTTTAAAATTCAATGTATTGATTGTAAGTTAAATACATTCAATACTTCTTTTTCCAAGATTCGCTTTTTTAACTCATTTTCAATTTAAAAATAATCCTTTCTACCTTTTCTTTCAGAAAAAAAGCCCACCACTCTATTGATACAATTCACAGGCAAACGAAACTATTTCGTCAAATTATCGTGTAATCGTATACTCTCTCAACGCCCAAAGCTATGCGATTCGAAAAAATAAGCTTATATTTGGATATTAAATCCTTCCATCATGAATAAAAGGATACTCATAACGGTCTCTTCCATTCTTCTTTTAGTTTGCCACTCAAGTCAAACGAAAGCACAATTAACAGTTACTTCTGCTCCAACAATTACCCAACTTGTTCAAAATGTTTTATTGGGTCCTGGTGTAAGTGCAAGTAATTTTACTTTCACAGGAACCAATACTGCTCGAGGTAGTTTTACCTGTGCCGGAGCTTGTAATGTTGGAATTGGAAATGGGGTATTAATAACCTCAGGTGGAATTACAAATGCAATTGGACCCAATAATGCAACAGGTCAAGGTACGGATAATGCATCCGGTGCAGATACAGATTTAAATGGTCTACATCCAACAGGTACAAATTCACAAGATGCTGCGGTGATAGAATTTGATTTTACGGTAGCGTCCGACTCTGTACGTTTTAAATATGTTTGGGCATCAGAAGAATATCATGAATATGTAAATACAGGTTTTAACGATTATTTTGGATTTTTTGTGTCTGGACCAGGCATTGTTGGAAAGAAAAATATTGCATTAGTGCCAGGAACCAATATTCCAATTTCAATTAACAATGTCAATAATGGAGTAGCTCCTGGAGGGACTTTACCTACGGGTCCTTGTACTAATTGTGCTTATTTCCGAGATAATACGGGTGGTACTACAGTTCAATATGATGCAATGACCACTGTACTCACTGCATCTACTGAAGTTTGTCCTTGCGAAACGTATCATATTAAATTAGCTGTTCAAGATTTTTTCGATGGCAATTTTGATTCAGGAGTGTTTCTTGAAGGAAATTCATTTCAATCGATTGGAGAAATTCCTATAACAGTCACATCAGGACAATATACACAGCAAGCGGATACACTTTATTTTTGTCAGGGTGATTCGATCAGACTTTTTGTAAATGCTTGTCGTGCCCCTTTATGGTCAACGGGTGATACAACCAACTCTATTTGGGTAACTCAACCTGGAATTTATTATTGGTCTCTCGCTAACCCACCTTTGTGTTTTGCATTTTCTAAGCTTGTGTATGTTCAATTTATTAATTCTGTTGCATCCATTACGCCTAGTGGTCCGCTTTCTTTTTGCCCAGGTGATAGTGTTGTGCTTTCAGCTACTCCCGGTGCATCCTATTTATGGTCGAATGGTGCTACCTCGCAAAACATAACTGTGTTTGGTGCAGGGTCCTATCAATGTACCGTTTCTTTTGGTGGTAATTGTGTTGCATCTACCAGTACAATTAATACCACATTACTTGCTGGATTAACACTTAACGTTGCTGCATCTGGCCCATTAAGTTTTTGCCAAGGAAGTAATGTAACACTTACCGCATCTTCGCCGAGTGTACTTTGGTCAACAGGCGCAGTAACACAAAGCATCACAGTTAATGCAAGTGGTACCTATACAGCAACCCCTACTGCGGCTGGATTTTGTCCCTCGCCTACTTCAACTGTTGTTGTTGTAAATACAAATCCATCGGTGAGCATTACTGGAAACCATACAATTTGTCAAGGCTTAAGTTCAAGTTTATCAACTACAGTTCCATTCAGCCAATACAGTTGGTCAGGAGGACAAACAACTTCAACTATTTCAGCTACAAATAATGGAATTTATACTGTTACTGTTTCAGATGTTAATGGATGTACTGCAACAAATACATTTAACTTAATCGTTAATGTAAATCCTGCCCCTGTAATTTCCGGAAATTTTGCTTTTTGCCAAGGTGTAAATTCAGTATTGTCAACAACACTTCCTTACTCTAACTACAGTTGGTCAACAGGAGTTTCTACTTCAACCACTAATGTTTCTTTACCATCCACCTATTCAGTTACTGTTACAGATGCAAATGGATGTACGGGAAGTTCGAGTCAACTCATCACAGTTTATACTCCGCCTCTTCCTTCTATTAGTGGAGTAACTGCCATTTGTCAAGGCGCCAATGCCAACATAACGGCCGCTCCTGCTGGAATGAATTATTTATGGTCTAACGGATCTACTAATAATTCTATTCAACCGATTACTGGAGGAACATTTACGGTTACAGTAACCGACGGAAATGGATGTAGCGGAACAGCGAATCAAGTGGTGAGTGTTAATAATAATCCTACTCCGGCCATAACTGGTAGTTTGAGTGCTTGTCAAGGTCTTTCTTCTACTTTAGGAATTAGCTCTCCATTTAATTCATACGCATGGAGTAATGGTGCTACCACTTCTACCATTTCTGTTTCTACGAGTGCAAATTATAGTGTTATTGTAACCGATGCGAATGGATGCACAGGCACTACAAATGCTATATTTAATTCCTTACCATTCACGAATGCAGTAATCACTGGGCCCGTGGGATTTTGTATTGGAAACAATGCAACCATTGATGCTGGTGGAGGTTATATTAACTATGCCTGGTCGAATGGCAACAGTGGTCAACAGCTTAACGTTACTAACGGTGGCGCCTATACGGTAACTGTAACCGCTGCCAATGGATGTACTGGAAGTAGTAGTTACAATATAACTGCTTGGACTATACCAACTGCACAAATCACAGGAATTACAGCAATTTGCCAAGGATTATCAGCGAATTTAATTGCTGGGCCTGCAGGTATCAATTATCAATGGTCTACAGGATCAACTGCCAGCAGTATACAACCGAACACAAGTGGAATATTTACATTAACGGTAACGGATAATAATGGCTGTACCAATAGCATTACACAAAATGTTACAGTAAACAATAACCCTACTCCTTCCATTTCTGGAACATTCATCGTATGTCAAGGCGATCAAGGTTTGTTAGATGTTGGGAATACTCCTGGACTGACTTATTTATGGTCTACAGGAGCAAATGGATCGAGTATACAACCCACAACTGCGGGACCATATTCGGTAGTAGTTACGGATGCCAATGGATGTACAGGCACAGCTGCTCAATCGTTAATAGTTAATACGCTCCCAACTCCTACAATCAATGGTGATCCAGATTTCTGTACCGGAGATACTGTTACTTTAAATTCAGTAGGTACGTATGTGAATTACCAATGGTCGAATGGGGTTAGTACATCCCAAAATAATGTTTCTTCTGGTGGAAATTACGTACTAACTGTTACCGATAACAATGGATGTAACGCAAACACCAATTTTACAGTAACGGAAAACCCATTGCCTCAACCTCAATTGCCGACGAACACGGATCTTTGTGATGGAAACAACACAACTTTAAATCCTGGTAATTTTACGAGTTATGTTTGGTCAACAGGAAGTGTGAGTTCAAGCATTCAAGCTGCGAGTACTGGAATCTTTATAGTCACAGTTACCGATCAAAATGGTTGTGTGAATTCTTCGACTGCCAGTGTGGTGGTTCATCTCAATCCAACTCCGTCCATCACTGGACAAAATGAAATTTGCGATGGTAAATCAACCGTATTAAGTTTAAATAGCAATTATTCACAATACATTTGGTCAACAGGAGTTTCTACAAACACGCAAACAGTTAATACCGCTGGTAGTTATTCTGTAGTTGTAACGGATGCATTTGGCTGTACAGGTTCTGCGTCATTTAGTGTTTTAGTAAATCCATTGCCGTTAGTAAATATCACTGGCGATCTAGATAAATGTTCAGGAGAGAGTACTACGTTAAGTACCACACCTGGACAAGGAACTTATAGCTGGACAAACGGAAGTACAGATCCATCCATTACCGTGACGACTGGCGGCATTTATACTGTTACAGTAACTACCAACAAAGGATGCACAAAAAGTTTAGGAGTTACGTTTAACGAACACCCTATTCCAATTGCGGCTTACGATCCAGAATCAAATATTACGTGTGAAGAAATTAGAATAAAATTCCAAAACAAATCCATAAACGAAGCTGGATCTACTTATTCTTGGACATTTGGTGATGGCGGTACTTCCACTGAACGTTCACCTTCTCATGTATATGCTACTCCTGGAGAATATACGACTTACTTGCAAGTAACTTCGCCATATGGATGTAAGGATGATACTTCACAATTAGTGGAAGTTACTACTCCTCCACTTCCAGAAGCGAAATTTAGTCAGTCGACACAATTAGTAAGCATCTTCAATTCAGAAGTATCATTTAGTAATAGCTCTGTTAACTCAGTTCGTTACCGTTGGAGTTTTGGAGATGGAAAAAGTTCATCAGATGATAACCCTACGCATATCTTTGATAAAGTAGGAACCAATAAAATCAAACTCATTGCATACAACATTGCGAATTGTTTCGACGAATACGAGACCAATATAGAAGTGGCGCCTTTCTTTATTCCGAATGCATTTTCTCCTAATGATGATGGTAAGAACGATGTTTTCTTTGATGGAACTCCTGTATTGAATGTAACTTCATTCGACATGCAAATTTTTAATCGATGGGGACAAAATATTTACACTACAGATTCTTTCTTCCGACCATGGGATGGTTTCATGAGTAACGGTGATCCTTCGCCTGAAGGATTATATACCTATAAGATAAAAATCATCAGCGTAAAGGGGAAATTTCATGAGTTTACTGGTTCCTTTAGTTTAATAAGATAAAAGTTAACACTTCATTTAAATGCGACATGTCTTTGACTGTCGCATTTTTTTATTTCATATTTCTTATCTAGTTCAACTTTATATTGCTTAAAAGTTCCATTTTACCACCTTTTCCAATTGACTAATTTGAAAATTCTAAAAAAGATTATATTAGCACAACTTTCAAATATTTAATTTATTCAGATGAACAAACAAATCGAACTTATTGTCAAGAAATTTATTCTTCAAAAGAAAACGCAGTCGGCTGAAGAAAATTTAAGTAATTATAAATTAGCTTAAGGTCTTCGCATTTTAAAGGTAACTACTTTGCGATGGGTTAGGGATATCACATTCATTTTGCTAGGCATCTTCTATGCTACTTTTGGCTAGAAAAGTTTTTTACTTCCAAATTCTTTCATTGATGGAGGAGCAACGGGCATATCTCTGCTCATCACTGAAATTACTGATCTTCCCTTTTCATTATTAATTTTAGCTGTGAATCTTCCGTTTGTTATTTTAGGATATCATGTAATCGGAAAAAAGTTTGCTATTAAAACAGCTGCATCAATTTCCATCCTTGCTGTGGTAATGGCAACTATGAGTATTCCTGAATTGACAGACGAGAAAATTTTGGTAGCTGTTTTTGGTGGATTTTTTCTTGGGGCAAGTATTGGATTAGCTATTCGCGGTGGATCCGTTATTGATGGCACTGAAGTGCTCGCTATTTATTTAAGTCGGAAAATGAGCGTTACAGTTGGTGATATTATTGCACTCCTAAATATCGTGATTTTTTCTACAGCTGCTTACCTTCTTTCCATTGAAACTGCGATGTACTCACTCATCACGTATCTCTCTGCATCTAAAACAGTAGACTTCATCATCGAAGGAATTGAAGAATATACGGGCATTACCATAGAAAGTGTACATAGTGAAGCCATTCGAAATATGATCACCAACAAACTAGGTCGAGGTGTAACAGTATACAATGGAAAAAAGAGGATTTGGCAAGCAAGAGCATACGAACGAAATTGACATCATTTTTACGGTCATCACTCGTCTTGAAATCAATAAACTCAATTCCGAAATTCAGATTCTCGATCCCAATGCCTTTGTAGTTATGAATAACCTGAGTTCGGGATAAGGGTGTATATTAAATTGTTTATAACTAATTGATAATCAAATAAATGCAGCATAGAAATTGATTAATATTGTAGTGCAAACAACAAATAAAAATCTAATCCTATGCTACAAGACAAAATTGCG
>JANOPQ010000111.1:0-34460 GCA_031421935.1 Bacteroidota bacterium
CGGGCTCATCAGTACCAAACAATAAATTATTTTAGATGCGTGATCAAGCAAATATTTTTAAATGAAAAACTATAATTTTTAAGAGTGAAAAGTTCGTCAATTTTCTTTAAGAAATTACTTTTAAGCTTGACGCCTATGCGATAGCTATCGGGAAGGAGAATAGGAGAATAGGAGAGGGCTTGCCCTGAAGTCGTAGCGAAGCGGAGTACTTCAGGGGAGATGGGACCTATCAGAAAAAAATCAAATCAAAATTATAACTTCCAACTAGAAATAGTAATCGATCGTTTATTGAATCCACTAATACCAAAAACTTTTTCTTGTTTGATGTTTGTGCAATAATCAAATCTTGCGGGTTCCGAATTTGCAGCCAATGCAGCGTTCACCACCGTCTTGTTGTTCGTTGTATTCTCATAAATCAAATTGTAAAAGCGATCGTAGTAAAGCACCGACTTATTATCATCATTGATCAATAAAATTTTACTCTTGGGAGTTAAATTATCAGATAACCACACATCTTCCTTCTTCATGTTTGCATACGTTGTGTGATTATTAATTTTTTTGATGTAGTTGTAGTGTGCTTGATAAATAAATCCGTTTTTATAATTCAAATAGAGATTATAAGAATAGGGGAAACGAGTAAAATAAAAATCTTGTAAGTAATCGTTATTGCTGTAGTACGTAGGGATGGAAGGCAATTCGAAAAGTTTATAGTAATGATTCAATTGCTTGAACCAATCTTCCGGTTTGGTATACGGTAGGCTTTCTAATTTTTTATATTGAGTGCTGTATTTATAAATGGCTGTTTCATTATTATCCATAATGATCAAATCATCGTACTCATCAAACTCCATCGATCGTACACATTTATCATTCGGAAGTTTAACACTATCCACTTGCACACCTTCCGAAGTGAAAATGAATATATAAGGACGAGAACAAGCATTAAAAGCAATGCGCTCTTTTGAATCCACTGCAATTTTAAAACTATAACCAGATGCACCTTCTACTTTCTCTGTAGGAATCGTAAATAATTCGGTGCGTATTAATCTGCCTTCTTGTGCCGATGATTGGATATGGAGGAGGACAAGGGCGAGGATGATGTAATTTTTCACGGGGCAAAGGTAGTTAGATTTTGGACTTTAGTCGCGAGGCTTCGCGATTGGATTTTGGACTTTCGTCGCGATACTTCGCGATTGGACTCTAGATATTGCACAGCTAAACAAAACGCTCCGCGACAACATCCAACATCTAACATTCAACATCTAACATCCAACAACTAACATCTAACATCTAACAACCAACATCTAACATCAACGAAGCAAAAACGCCAAGGCATTTCTGCCTTGGCGTTTTTGCTTCGTTATTTCGTTTCCGAAGCAATCAAATTATTCTCCGTTGCATTTACATGATCTTGCTTTGGTTCATTTTCTATTCCATAGATACGATTTGTAAAGCGTTTCCAGCGAATTTTTGCACGCTCCGTTAATAGATACATTGCAGGAACTAAGATGAGCGTTAAGAAGGTTGCAAAGCTCAATCCGAAGATCATTGTCCAGGAGAGTGGACCCCAGAAGGCAACACTATCTCCACCAAAGAATAAATGTGGATTTCCAGTAGTCAATAGTTTTTCGAAATCGATATTCAATCCAACCGCGAGAGGAATGAGTCCGAAGATAGCAGCACATGCCGTCAATAATACAGGTGTCATCCTAGTTTTTCCCGCTTCTACAATGGCATCCCACGTATTGTATCCTTGCTCGATGAGTAAGTCGGTGAATTCAACAAGTAAAATTCCGTTTCTCACAACAATACCAGCAAGAGCCACAATTCCAATTCCCATCATGATGGTAGATACCGTCATCCCCGTAATAGCATATCCCAAGAATACTCCAATCATACTGAAAATAATTTCAGTTAAAATAATGACGGGTTTGCTGAGGGAATTAAATTGAAATACAAGAATTAAAAAGATAAGCCCTAGTGAAACTAACATAGCTGTACCTAAGAAACTCATGGTCTCGGCTTGTTCTTCTGATTGCCCTGTGAGCACAATTTCTACTCCATCTGGTGCTTGAAACTGCGCTGCCTTTTTCTGAACGCTCGTAACAACACCATTTGGATCATACCCTGCCAATACATTTGAACTAATGGTGATCACACGTTTTTGATTGATGCGTTTGATACCGCCATAGGTACTCGAGTATTGAATTTCACAAAACGCAGAAAGTGGAATCTGTCGTACAATACCACCCATGTTCATGTCGCGGAAGGTGATTTTAGTATTTTTCAATGCATCTACGTTCGTACGTTGATCATATTCATAGCGCAATTGTATCGGATACTCATCGTTATCATCTCTAAATTTACTTACCTCACTTCCAAATACTGCATTTCGAATTTCCATTCCTATTTGAGCGGTACTGATGCCTTCTCGATTGGCACGTTCACGATCAATATTGAATACAATTTCAGGTTTGCTAATTTCAAAGTCTGATTTTAATTGCTCAACACCTGGAACATCTTCTTTAATTAGGAAACGACGTAAGTCTTCTGATGTTTTTACGATGTCTTCAAATTTATCTCCACGTACTTCGATGTTGATGGGCTTTCCAACCGGTGGTCCACCTTGTTCTTGATCAACTGTAATTTCTACTCCTGGAATTCCTTTTACAGATTCACGAATGTCAGTCAAGTATTTTTTGGAAGAGATGCCATCGCGATCACTGAATTTTTTAAAGGCAACCGTGATTTTTGCTTTGTGCGGTTGAACACTTGGATCAAATTCATTGGCATCGTTCGTACCTACGGCAACGTTAGTAATTACTGAAGTTACGATCGGATTTTTAGGTCCTAGAGCTTTATACACTCTGCCTTCTACAATTTTTGCAATAGAATCGGTCTTGGCTTGATCAGTTCCAATAGGAGCTTTTACATAAGCATAAATAAAGTTGGGATCACTACTCGGAAAGAACACAAATTCATTTCGACCAAACATCATAGCAACAACAGAAACAATAAACAACACGACTGTCGCTAATACTAATGTTTTTGGACGACGTAACGACCATTCTAATTTTCTTCCATACCATTCCTTAAATCGTGGCCACGCTTTGTCTTGGAAATTCCAAATCACTTTTTGTAAATAGAAATGGTTTAACAAATTAAATCCGATTACCACCAGCATAAAATTTCCCATCGCATGACTTCCTGATAAATGCAGTAATAAACTAATCGATGCAAGTATGATGGAACTTACTTTAAGTCCACGTGTCAATGTTGGATTTTTTATTTGTTCATCATCATGAGGCTTCATGTATTGGACCGCAAATACTGGATTCATAATATAGGCAACCAATAGCGATGCAAGAAGTGTAACAATAAGTGTGATGGGAAGATAATACATAAATTCTCCTATCGTTCCCGTCCAGAAGGCAAGTGGGATAAATGGTGCCAAGGTGGTTAACGTACCACTTAATACAGGCAAGAACACTTCACCCGCAGCTAATTTCGCTGCTTCTTTTATATTTCGTTTTCCGTTGTCATAAATACGATGTGTGTTTTCAATAACAACAATCGCATCATCCACTACAATACCGAGTGCTAACAAGAAAGCAAAGAGCACAATCATGTTCATCGTAAATCCGATGACAGGCATGAAGAGGAATGCTAAAAACATCGACAAGGGAACACTTGCTGCTACGAAGAATGCGTTGGTTGTTCCCATAAAAAACATCAAGATAAGTAATACTAAAATAAATCCGATGATGATCGTATTAATCAAATCATGCAATGTAGTACGAGTCGAATCACTTTGATCACCCGTTAAGGTTACCGTTAAGTTAGCTGGCAAATCCTTCTCTTGCATTTCTGATACGATAACTTTCATCTTATCAGTTGCTTCAATCAAATTATATCCTGTTCGTTTTACAACATTCAATGTGATTACATTTTTCCCGTCTAAACGAGCAAAACTTTCCTGCTCTTTGTAGGTGTCTTTTACTTCTGCAATATCTTTTAAATAAACAGCAGCACCCGATGCTCCTCCGATAATAATATTGCTGATCTGACTTACATCTTTAAATTCTCCTTTCACACCGATGGTACGACGCATCCCATCGGTAGAAACTGTTCCGCCTGAAATCGACATGTTTTCAAATGATACAGCTCGTTCAATATCACCTAAAGCAATTTGTGCTGCTTGCATTTTGTACATGTCCACGTTAATTTGAATTTCACGATCGAGGGCACCTACCATTTCAACGCGACTTATTTCTTTCAGACTTTCAATTTTGTCTTTAATGTCATCCGCATATTTTTTCAATTTATTCAATTCCATATCTCCAGATAGGTTGATGAATAGAATTGGAATTTCACTGAAATTGATATCGGTTACCGCAGGTTCTTGCTTTAAATCATTGGGTAGATCCGTGCGCGCTTTGTCAACCGCATCCTTAACTCGTTGCTTAGCATCCGACACTTTCACGTCGGTGTTAAATTCAATCATAATGCTCGTAAAATCTTGAACGGAATTGCTCGTGACCTTTTTTACACCAGTAGCTGATTTTACTTGTTTTTCAATGGGCTTTGCAATTAAGTTCTCCATGTCTCCAGGAGAGGTTCCGGGATGTACAACCGTCACAAATATTTGTGGCAGACTGATGTCAGGAAAATTTTCTTTCGGCAAGCCATTATAAGCCATAATTCCTGCCAACGTGATGATGATGGTAAGAATGAATATGCTCGTTTTATTGTCTATCGCCCAAGAGCTGGGTTTAAATTCTTTGAATACGTCCTTCATAGGGAGTGGTTTTTTGAAAAAGAAATGATGAGAATATAGCTTATAAATTAATTTTTTGTCCGTCCACTAAATCTTGGTAGCCGCTTGTGATCACTTTGTCGCCGGCTCTTAGTCCTTCTAAAACTTCAAGTTTCCCAGCGTAATTCAATCCGGGTTTCACCATTTGTTTTTTGGCAACGCCATTTTCAGCAAGGAAAAGATAACTTCCTTCTGGTGTATTTTGCACAATGGCTAAAGGAAGAGTAAAGGCATTTGTAGAAGTATAATCAGCAATACGAACAATGGCTACTTGATTAGGATGAAGCGATGCGGTATTGCTATTGATGTTTACTTCTACTCGGAAAGTACGGTTGATAGGATCAATTACTTTTCCTGCATAAGAGATACTCGCTTTCACACTTGATTTTAAATCGGGGAAATAGACTTCTACAAAATCTCCTTTTTTCACTTTAGAGATGTAAGCTTCTGCAACGTCAGCTTGAATTTTTAATTTAGAGAAATTTACTACACGCAATCCAGGAAGTCCAGGTGCGAATGCTTGACCTACTTTTAAATCCATCGCGTCTACAGTACCATGAATAGGAGATTTAATTCGTAACATTTCTAATTGCTGACGAACGGTAGCCATTTTGCGATCAATCGACTCCAAGCCGTTCTTCGCTTGTAAAAACTGAATTTCTGTTCCAATCTTTTGATCCCATAAGGCTTTTTGTTTTAGATAAAGTGTATTGGTAAAGTCGCGTGTACTTTCTAATTCAGCTAGCGTTTTCATATACACAGAATTTTCTAATTCAGCTAAAACTTTTCCTGGAGAAACGGGATCGCCTACTTTTACGAAAATACGTGATATTGTCCCTGGAGTTTCTGGACTCACCATTACGTTTTCATCACCTTCCACCTTGGCTTGTACTTCAATCAAATGGCTAAAGGGAGCAGGCTCTACAGTTGTAATAGCAACATCACGTCCTGCTACTTTTTTTTGATCACCACTTTTGCTAAGTTCTGCTTCGAGTGTTGCAATTTTATCTTTGATTTCACTTTGCTGTTTTTTGAGATCTTCAAGTTCAGCTTTTTTATCAGGTGATCCACAAGATGCGAATGCGAATGCAATTCCTAATGGGAGTATATAAAGAAGATTTTTCATAACCTTTTAATTGATTTGTTTTTTTAGTAGTTTAAATTTCCGCTCGCTTTATCAAGATCAATGCGAGCGATGATAGTTTCATAAAGAGTATTTAAATAATTAGCGTCTGCCTCGCGCAGTGAACTTTCTGCATCTACTACTTCTAAGCTCGATCCAATTCCATTATCGTATTTCACTTTGGAAACACGAGCAATTTCAGTGGCTAATTCGCGATTCTTTTTTACGATGGCCAGACTAGCAGTATTGTTTAAGTAATTTGTTTTTGCAGATTCCATTTCTAATTCAAAACCATTTTTCATTAATGTAATTGAATTTTCCACTTTCTTTAAATTTAATTTGGCTTGAGAAACGCGAGCGCTTTTTTGCATTCCATCCCAAAGCGGAACCGAAAGTTTTGCGCCAATTATGGAAGTTGGAAACCATTTAAGATCGCTATCCAAAAAGTCAAACTCGTTACGTGAATTATTAAAACTAAAAGCGCCGAAAGCGACTAAGCTGGGTACATAAGTCATTTTATATCGCTTCACATCTAACTCTTGCAAACGTTTTGTTACATCCATCACTTGATACTCTGGGCGATTTGCCAAATTCACCGTCTCAGGAATAGTAACCTCTTGAACAGTTGCCGTCTCTAACTTATCGCTTAATACAAGGGGTTGAGCAGATGGATAACTCATCTGAAATTTAAGAAGTGCGTAGCTAATGGTTTGATATCTTTTCACCTTTTCTTTTTCAACCAAAAGATTGTTGTATGTTAATTCCATTCGATCAACATCCAATTTTTCTACAAAACCATTTTGATTTAAAACTTTAATTTCACTCAACATTTTTTCAACACGATTTAAATTCGCGTCTATGATTTCCATTCGAGCATTTGAAACCAGTGCACCGTAATACGCTTTACTAACATTCACAGCCGCTTCGGTTTTGGTTTGCTTCGTTTGCTTTCTGCTTAAATCTTGATAGGTTTTAGTGGCTTGTAATCCTACTAAATAGGAGCCATCAAATAATAATTGGGAAATATTTACTCCTGCTGATGCGCTGAATTTTTGTCCAAATTGAACAGGAGCGTAAGTACCTGGTTCGCCTCCAAAGAATTCTCCAGGTACAAAGCTTACGGGAATGTCGAGGAAATAGTTGAAATCAGCATATCCTTCAATTTGAGGAGTTCCAATTCCAACAATTTCATTCACTTTTTTTCGGGCAATATCTTCATCGAGTTGTGCATTAAGAACTGAAGTGTGATTCTTCAATGCATAATCAATGGCCTGTTGCAGGCTAAAGGTATTTTCCTGGGCTTGACTATTTCCAGCAAGGGAAAATAGAAGCCATAAACTCAGGATTTTTTTCATAGGGTAATGGGTTGCAAATTATTTTTAAATATGGTTGATAATATTAGGTTGATTAGACGATTGGATAGTAAGCACATTTTAGCAAAATGAAATATTATTCATCTTCATGCAATTGTTTGTATTTGTTAAGTAGTTTATGTCCTTTTAACGTACAAATGCCGTGTAGGAAATGATCCAATAATTGTATTTGTACTTCTTGCAAATTGTATTTGTTTGGCGGAAAATATTGTGGACTCATGGCCATTTCAATTTCTTCAATTCGTAAACGAGCTAAAATTTTTATGCTAAAGTCTTTTCTATATAATTCCTCTTTTCTCCCTTTTTCAAGGTTGCTTACCACTTGCTCTAAAATTACATCTTCTTTGAATTTGATAAAATATTTCCAAGCTTCAGGATGATAGCGTTGCATATCAAAGAACAAATTCGGATTCAATTGCGAAAAGATTGCATTCATATAATTCATAATTAAAAAAATTTCATCAATTGCATTTTCTGATTTAATTTCAAATTCTTTGCATTGGACATCATGTGCTTGAATCATCTGATTTACCACAGCTCGCACTAACTTGTTTTTATCTATATAATGTAGATAAATGGTTTTTTTTGACATGCCCAAATGACGAGCTATTTCGTCCATGGTCACGTTTTTTATCCCAAACCTCGAAAACAACTCTTCGGCACCCACTAATATTCTGATCTCTGTTTCCAATATTTTTAAATTGATGGTGCAAAACTATGGAAACTTTAGATACGATGAAAGTTTCTAATGTCAAATAATTAAGATGCGATTTGATCATTTGACCGTAAGTTATTGAAAATATGAGTATTAAAAATTAAATCATGTCTTTAATTAAAAAACTAAATGAAATAAAATTGATGAAACGTCGAAAATTAACGAGCAGCCGACCTTTCTTCAGGCTGAATGGAAGGCTGAATTGAAGGCGGATTGGATTCGGGATTTTCGGTAGGTGGAATAGGCGTTTCTTCTGGAGTTTCCACTGCGTTTACGATCTCATTGATGGGTTTGTTGACTTCGTCTTTGATAACATTAGTATGTTTCTCAATTTCATACATACCTTTGTTAATCTCCGACTGTACACCACTCATCGCATCTTTTACTTCTCTAATTCCTTTGCCAAGTCCACGAGCTAAGCTGGGAATGTTCTTGGATCCAAAAAACATCAAAACAAACAACAAGATGAGAATCAACTCGCCACCGCCAAGACTTTCTAAAAAGAGTATAATCCCTATTTGCATGGGGCAAAAATACGGAATCCAATTTCACCATTTGTTTTTTTAGATGAATTTTCTCGATATTGGACATCATGAAGAAAGATTAATTCCAATTTCCTCATGTCAAGACTTTATCTACTTAACTAATGCATCAATTTTTTTTCCATTCACTGAATAGGGTAGTGGAATATTTAATAGAAAAGATAGAGTAGGTACAATGTCGGTGATATTTACTTCTTGGTAAGTGCTTCCTTTTGGAATATTCCATCCAAACCAATGCAATGGAACGTGGGCATCATAGGAGTAGGGTGAGCCATGATTCGTTCCCTGAGACCGATTGACTCCTGCAATGGGTTCAGTCCATCCTGGCAAATAAAGAAGATAAACATCGCCACCTCGACCATGATAATGTCCATTCTGTATTCTACTTTTTAACATATCCGAATAAACCTGCGATTCCATCTCACAAGAAGTTAATGTTTCCCCTAAGCCAGCAATATTCTTCTTTAAAAATTTACCAAGTTCAAAACTCATTTCGCAAAGTGAAAGTTTGTCTTTTGTAATTAAGTCCTCATCTAAATAAACTTGTTCTTTAATTCGGCAACGAAAATATTCTGCTTTTCCATATTTCGTTTTTAAAAAATAGCGAGCCGTGTCTTGTATATTTCGAGTACTGATGATTCCTGTGTTTAACTTTAAATCTTTAGAGCGAATCGGATTACTGGGTGCACCATGATCGGCGGTGAGAAAAAATAAATATTTTTCTTTTCCAACACGATTATCTAAAAATATTAATAAATCGGAAAGATCACGATCTAATCGAATGTAAGCATCTTCCATTTCCACTGATTCAATTCCAAATTGATGTCCTATATGATCTACTGCAGAAAAACTAATGGCTAGAAAATCAGTGATGCTATCATCACCTAATTTCTCTCCTAAAATGGCTGCTAAGGCAACATCTTTGGTCATGGTATTTCCAAATGGAATATCGGTGATGATGTCATAACGTGTTCCACGAAGAGTAGGCAAATCATGTGGGAAGATGGGTTTTTCTTCTCCTGTAAAGGGCGCTTCGTAAGGACTTTCATCGGGATCAGATTCAGTATATTCTTTTATTGGAAAAACAGTTTTCCAAGGTTTACTCAAATATTCATCCGCCCAACTTCTATCATTAAATTCATTTAACCAAGTTGGTAAATCGCTGCGATACCATGAACTCGTAATAAATTTTCCAGTAAGCCCATCAAACCAATACGCTTGTCCAATTCGACCACCTGGTAATATCGCTCCTCTGTTTTTTAAAGAAACAGAAATTACTTTGGCTTTCATTTGAGTAGCCAATCGCAATTGATCGGTAATGGTAGTCGTTAGTAAACGCGAAGGTGAACAATTTCCTTCCGATGAAGTTGTTCCAACAGACGTAGCTTTGGAATCCGAAACACAATTCACTGTATCCATGGCAACTAAATCAAACCAGTCGTTACCTGTTATACCATGAAAAGATGGAGTAGTTCCTGTGTAAATACTTGCATGGCCCGGACCCGTATGTGTAGGAGCGTAATTGTATTGTGTGTTTTTACAATTAAATCCTTCGTTGATCAAACGCTTGAATCCACCACTTCCAAATTTATCCCAAAAACGAGAAATAAAATCAGGACGCATCTGATCCACCACAACACCAACCACCAATTGTGGACGATTAGAATTGCTTTGTGCAGATAGAAAGTAGGGAAGGGCGATGAAGAGGGCAATGATGAAATTTCTCATACAACAAATGTAATAATAATTTAAGAAAATGTGTTGGAAAGCGATGCTATTAAATGATGAAGAAACAGTAAATTAAAGATTTTATTTCTTTGAAAAATCAATGGTCTGCAACACAGAAAAGCGCAGTTGACAACGATCGCTCTTTTCTAAAATTTGCCAAAGGAGTCCTGATTCAACTCTAAAAGAAGGCGAAATGAAATATCCTATTTCTGCAATGGTTCGAAAGCGATCAAAATATGGATTTTTATTATTAATAAATATTTCATTGGATAGAGAAAGGTAAACTGCGCCCCGCACAATTTCTTTTTTATTAATGGGACACTGTATGTTTAAATTATAACGAAATCGAAGAAAGTCTTGCACTTTAAAATATCGTTGTTCTAACCGATAACGATGGTTGATGAATACTCTGCCAAAATGATTTCCAAATAGTATTTGCTGAAAGAGTCGATTTTCATCCGTATTTAACTTAGCATCATTTTGCGAATTGTACTTTGAGGTATTTGCATAAGCGGCACCTGCTGAAAAATGCAAATTGTGTTTTTCAATTCGATAGTAAAGTGAACCCCTAATTATACTTTGTTCAAAGTCGTTAATAAATGCATAGTTTCGATATTGATAATCGAAAATGAGTCCTGTATTTTTTGATAGTCTTATTTGATTATTATAATTAAACCAACAACCTAATGTCTTGGGTTGAGAATAGGAAGTAAAACTAACTTGCGACAAAAAAGCGAGTAAAAAATAAAATTTGCTATTGAATACTATTTTTGAATTTGCCATGCTGCCCAGAATGCAAGTAAACAAGCTATAAGACTTATGAGAATGTAAGTGAATGCCAATAGAAATTGCCCGTTTTTTATCATTTCAAAGTTTTCCATAGTGAAAGTAGAAAAAGTACTGAGTCCACCACAAAATCCAACACTTAATAAAAGTCGTTGTTGTTCATATTGCCCCGGCTTTAATAACATCAAACCAGAAAGAATTCCAACAAGAACTGCTGCAAGTAGATTGGCTGTGAACGTGTGCCAAGGAAATGTAAATGTAAAGTTCCGCTGAATGATTAATCCAATCAAGTAACGTAAAACACTTCCCAAACCACCACCAATAAACACAAGAAGAATATTATTCATGTCTTGATTTTATTTGGTCTGTTGAATTCAAAATAATTTTCATCAAGGAAGAAAAGAGTAAAGCAATAATAAATCCAAGAATCCATCCACAGAGAATATCAAGTGGATAATGAGCACCTAAATACATTCGACTGTAGCCATTGATTAATACGAATGCAAGCAGTGTGAGTCGTAAGTTTTTATACTTCGAAGGCAAGACTAAACAAACAAATACAGCCAATGCTATCGTGTTGGCAGCATGCGAACTAACAAATCCATATTTTCCACCACATGCATTATTAACCAAGTGAATTAAATCTTGAAGAGCTGGCTCATGGCATGGACGAAAACGTAATGTAGTATTTTTTAAAAGCGTGGATAGTTGATCAGTCGTCGCAGTCATGGCTGCAATTATCGGTAGAAAATAAACAATTTTTTTTCCGTAATTTCTGTACAAGATGTATAATAGCCATGCATAAAAAGGAATCCATGTCCATTTATAACTGGCCCAGTAAAAAATAAAATCTAATAGCGGATCATGTGCACCATTGATCGCTAATTCTAACTTAGTATCGAGTTCATGAAGCCAAGTAGGCAATACCATCTTTTTTATCGAGCAAGAAAGGAGCGTTCATTCATTTGATCCCATAATACATCCTTGAGTTGAATTATATTTTTATTTCCAACAGAAGAAATAAATAAAACAGGAATGGGAGTACCGTCCGATTGTTTGTCTTTAGGAATTTCAGCTAACAGCGCTTTCTCCAATTCATCATCAATCATATCGCATTTAGAAATAGCGATAACTCGACGCTTATCTAATAATTCTGGATTATGTAATCGTAATTCATTCAATAGAATTTCATATTCTTTGATGATATTATCCGTGTCTACTGGAATTAAAAATAGCAAAACGGAATTTCGTTCAATGTGTCGGAGGAATCGTGAACCTAATCCTTTTCCTAAATGCGCGCCTTCAATAATTCCAGGAATATCGGCCATCACAAACGATTTATTATCTCTGTATGCAACGATCCCTAAGTTAGGAACTAAAGTAGTAAATGGATAATTCGCAATCTCTGGTTTAGCAGCAGAAACTACAGATAATAGTGTGCTTTTACCAGCATTCGGAAAACCTACTAATCCAACGTCGGCTAGTAATTTTAATTCTAAAATTTTCCATAAGTCTTGTCCAGGTTCACCAGGTTGTGCAAAGCGTGGCGTTTGTTGTGTTGGTGATTTGAAGAATTCATTTCCCTTTCCACCTCGACCTCCTGGTACAATAATTTCTTCTTGTCCTTCGTGTTCAATTTCAAAATGTACCTCGCCTGTCTCTGCGTCGCGTGCAACGGTTCCAATGGGAACTTCTAAAATTACATCCTCACCATCGGCTCCCGTTTTTAATCCACTTCCTCCTGGACCACCTGCATCTGCAATAACATGTTTTCTATACTTGAGATGTAACAAAGTCCAAAGTTGTGAATTTCCCCTCACAATAATGTTTCCTCCGTGGCCACCATTCCCTCCATCAGGACCTCCTTTTGCTGTAAGCTTGTCACGATGTAGATGCACAGCACCCGCACCACCCGCACCCGCGCGACAACAAATTTTTACGTAATCAACGAAGTTAGTTCCCGACATTTATTTTTAATTAAGAATTCAGTCCCGATAGCTATCGGGATCAGAATTCACTATCCCTATTTTTTATATTTTTCAATTGATACTATGTTGTATAAAAAGACGCACATGACATCTAACATCTAAAATCCAACATCCAACATCTAACTTCTAACATCCAATTCTGAATTAATAACAGCGCATAACCTCTCAAATATTTCATCCACACTTCCTATTCCATCAATTCCAAAATACTTTTTCTGTTCTTGATAGAAATCGCGCACAGGTTCTGTTTCGTTGCGGTATACATCAATACGTTTTTGAATAACGGCTGGATCAATATCATCTGCGCGCCCTGAATCTTTTCCTCGCAGGAGCAAGCGCTTTCTTAATTCGTCCTCTTCCACTTCTAAAGCCAACATCATGGTGATGCTCGTATTTTTTGTGGCTAAGAATTGATCCAATGCTTTTGCTTGTGCAGGTGTACGTGGGAATCCATCAAAGATGTATCCTTTTGCATCAGGCGATTTATTCGCTTCCGACTCTAACATGCGAATCGTTACTTCATCAGGTACAAGTTGCCCTTGATCCATATAACTTTTTGCAAGCGTTCCAAGTTCAGTTCCGCCTTTTATGTTTGCTCTGAAAATATCGCCTGTCGATAAATGCACGAGTTGATAAGCATGAATGAGTTTAGCACTTTGTGTGCCTTTTCCGGCTCCGGGAGGACCAAAGAGAACGAGGTTCAACATGGATTTATGATTTTAATTGATATATATCTGCTAAGTTTCTTCCAAATCCGTCGTAGTCGAGGCCGTATCCAACAACAAACGCTGGTGGAATTTCAAATCCTACATAGTCACAATGAATTTTATGACGTAATGAATCTGGTTTTAGAAGGACGGTAGCAAAACGAATACTGACTGGATTTTTCTTTTTTATTTCTTCGATTAAATACAAAGCCGTATCACCGGTGTCAATGATATCCTCTACAATAATGACTTCGCGACCTTGAATATCATCTTCCATCCCCATAATATTTCTTACTTTTCCTGAGCTGGAAGTACCCTGATAAGAACTCACACGAATAAAACCGATTTCACAAGGCGTTTTAATATTACGAAGTAAATCGGCCATGAAGATGACAGAACCATTTAACACTCCAATCAATAGAGGGTTTTTTCCGCTATAATCTTTGTCGATGGCTATTCCTAATTCGGCTACCCTCGATTGAATTTTCTCGGCTGAGATGAAGGTTGTAAATATTTTGTCGTGGACTTTAACGTCGGTCATAAGAGCTGCGAAGGTATAAAATTGCAGTGAAGGTGGGGGTTAAAACTTGTCTATATCTTGCAGAGTAGAAGAGTGAGAATTGGTAACGCACATTACATTGGAAGTGTTTTAATTCAGTGCATTACTGTTTTGTAAGCCCTGTTTTTATGGAATAAATTTGGTGTTAAAAAGCGGAATATTAATTGGCAAACATTTGTATTCGTTTAAAACCGATTAGACAATATTTTCGATGTATTTTTGTCCCCATGAGTTTTAAATGCGCAGGAAAAAATTTTCGTCTGGGAATCTTAGGCGGAGGACAGCTAGGTAGGATGTTGATTCAGGAGGCTATTAACTTGAATATCAGTAGTTCAGTAATGGATCCGGATGCAAATGCACCTTGCCGTAATCTTTGTGATCATTTTGTAAATGCCGATTTCCGCAATGAAGAGGCGGTTTACGCTTTTGGAAAGGAATGTAGTATGATCACCGTCGAAATTGAACATGTAAATACAAAAGCATTGCTTCGGTTGGAGGCAGAAGGGATTCCTGTATTTCCACAACCTCATTTATTGCAATTAGTACAAGATAAAGGATTGCAAAAGCAATTTTATCAGTCGAATGGAATTCCTACAGCACCATTTAAGTTAGTGGATTCAAAAACTGATTTAGCGAAATCGATTAATGATTTTCCCGTCATGTTGAAGTTGCGAACCGGTGGCTATGATGGGAAAGGAGTAATGAAATTGAAAAGTGTTAATGATATTCCAACTGTTTTTGATGGATCGTATGTGGTTGAAGAGATGATTGATTTTTCGATGGAGATTGCTGTTATCGTTTCGAGAAATGTGAATGGTGAAATAAGTAATTTTCCAGTGGTGGAGATGGAATTTAATCCAGAAGCTAATTTAGTTGAGTTTTTATGTAGTCCAGCAAGGATTGAAAAAGAGATGGAATCAAATGCTATTTCTATTGCGCGTGATGTGATCGATAAAATGAAATTGGTTGGCGTGTTGGCTGTAGAGATGTTTGTTACTAAAGATGGAAAAATTCTTGTGAATGAAATTGCACCTCGTCCACATAATAGCGGACATCAAACGATAGAAGGAAATGTAACTTCTCAATACGCACAGCATCTTCGTGCGATCATGAATTTACCACTGGGTGATACAGAAATTGTTCGACCTGCGGTGATGATTAATTTATTAGGCGAACCTGGACATGAAGGTGAGGCAATATATCAAGGTATTGAGGAAGTGTTGAGTTGGCCCGGTGTGTATGTACATTTATATGGAAAAAAAATTACAAAACCATTTCGTAAAATGGGACATGTGACCATTACGGCAGTGAAGTTAGAAGATGCGATATCGTTGTCGAGGAAAGTTCAAGCAACGATTAAGGTGATGAGTAATTAAGAATTAAGAATTATGAATTATGAATTCAGAATTTGGAGGATATGAATATTTTATTGTTTCTATAATATTTGTGTCAAGGATTAATTAAAATAAAATATAAAGGTTATAATAAATAATAATCAGAATATGAAAAAAGTATTGGTAGGAATTATCATGGGAAGTGAAAGTGATTTGCCAGTGATGAAGGATGCAGCGGAGGTGTTGGATGAGCTCAATGTCAGTTATGAAATTACGATTGTATCGGCACATCGTACTCCTGAGCGAATGTTTGATTATGCTCAAAAAGCACATGGCAGAGGAATTAAAGTAATTATTGCAGGTGCCGGTGGTGCTGCACATCTTCCGGGCATGACAGCAAGCGTTACTCCACTTCCCGTTATTGGTGTTCCTGTTCGTTCTTCCAACAGTATCGATGGATGGGATTCTATTCTTTCCATTCTGCAAATGCCAAATGGTGTTCCAGTTGCAACGGTAGCTTTAAATGCTGCAAAGAACGCAGGAATTCTAGCCGCTCAAATTGTTTCGGTGCAAGATCCAGATTTATTGAATCGTATCATTGCCTATAAAAATTCATTGAAAAATAAAGTACTCGATGCTGCGTCAAAAATGGAAAAAGCAAATGCAAAGTCAGTAAAGAAAGTAGTTCCAGTTAAAAAAACAAAAAGTAAAAAATAAATAATCTAATTCTTATCATCCTTTCCTTTTTCTAGAGGGGGATTTAATCATTTTGTCATGAAAAAAAATGCCATGTGGCAGCACATACGATGTGTTGTCTTTATTCTTCTTCCGATTTATTTAAACGCACAATCGGATTATATTCCCGATCAAGTAGCCGGTGCAAATTGTTTTTTGTTTTCTCAACATGCAGGTTCTTCAGCCTTTGGAAATCCTTCCATGCCCGACACCAGCGCCGCTTTTTCTTTGGGAACGTATTCTGCTTCTTCTTTTTTGGTGAAGGAATTAAATGAATATGGAATTGCATTCACTACCCGAATTTTAAAGAATAGTTATTGCGGAGGTGGATATCGTTATAAAGGATATTCGCTCTACAATACGAGTAAAGCAACACTTTCATTTAGTCGATTTTTTGGAAAAGCTTTTTCCACGGGAATTCGTGTTGAACATTTTAGTATTCGTCAAGGAGAAGGATATGGGCAACAACAATTTTGGAATGTACGAGCAGGAACTACAGTTCGACTCAGTCCTCAACTTTATGCATCCACTTTCTTAGGGGTTCCATTAAAAAATAATGATTCGCAAAAAAAGACACCGTTTCATTTTGGTGTCATGTATCGATTTTCAGAGGTGTTTGCATGCATTGTAGAAAGTGAAATGTCGGGCTCCGCACCTACACTTCGAACGTCTTTGCGTTATCAACCTTCTCGACGAATTGAATTTATTGGCGGTATTGGGGGGAAGCCGCTTAGCACTTCTTTTGGATTTGTTTTGGAGTGTGGGTCCATGAAAATTGCTATAGCCACAGCCTATCGACCCGTTTTTGGATTTAGTCCGGCCGTAGGAATTGATTTCGTAAGTCCATCCAATAAATAACGTTGACGGCTATGAGAAAAATTATATTAATTGGATTTATTTTTAATCCGTGGAGTTATTGTTTAGCGCAAACTCCTATAACATTAAGTGAATCGGCAATCGAAACGCAAGCTGAAATGCAAAGTAATAATGAAGGTGGAGAAGTAATTGATCCTGGCCAAGATTATTTTTTAAATCTAAATGCAAATGATGTAGCAGAAATTGTAAGTTCGCCGATCTTAAGTCCAGAACAAGCACAAGCTTTAATTACACATCGGCAAAAGTTTGGAATACTTTTAGTCATGGAAGAGTTGCAAGTAACGGGTGCGTTCGATACTTCCAATTTGAGGAAGATAAAACCTTTTGTTTTTTGTGGACAGCCTTTAGTGGATGAACAATTTAAATTCTCTACCTTATTAGCAAGTGCACGAAATGAAGTCTTGATTCGTTTTCGAAGAAGTTTGCAAGAAAAAGATGGGTATGCTAAAGATGGAATTTATCCTTTTTATCAAGGGGATCCTAATCAAGTGATGTTTCGTTATCGGATGCGTGCGGGAAATTATTTTAGTGCAGGTATCGTGATGGAAAAGGATCCCGGGGAAGTATTGTTTGCTTCCAATAATGGAGGAAGAATGGATTATTTTTCATGGCATGTATTTATTCGTCCTAATCGAATGATACGCACCATTTATTTTGGCGATTATCAATTTCAGTTCGGACAAGGATTGGTGGCATGGAATGGCTTGTCGTTGGGAAAAAGTGCAGAAGTGAATCAGTTTTTCAGACGAGGAATGGGATTTAGACCTTATGCTTCTGCAGGTGAAGCAGGATTCAATAGAGGCATCGCCACTTCTTTAGCTTTTGATAATTGGAGTGTAGATCTTTGGAGTTCCTATCGGAAGTTGGATGCCAGTCTGTTTCCCGTAGATACAACTTTTAAAAATTTTGAAGTAAGTAGTATTATTGAAAGTGGATTACATCGAACCTATGATGAAATAAAGAAAAAAGCGTTGATTACTAATTTATCTTCAGGCGCACATCTGCAATGGGAAAAAGCACGAATCCGTAGTGAATGGACAGTGCATCAACAGTATTTTAATTATCCCTTATGGCCCGGAGATGATCCTTATGAAATGTATGATGCAGATGGAAAATCTTTTTTAAATGCAGGATGGGCTGTTCGTTATTTATTTAACAACGCTACGATTTATTCAGAGGTAGCTGTTGATCGGCAAATGGATAAAGCTTTCGTTGGAGGTTTGTTGTTGATGCCCGACAATCGTTGGACCATCAGTTTGCATTTGCGTGATTATGGGAAAAAGTATCAATGCATCGGATGCGATGGTCTGAGAGAAGGAAGTAATACACAAAATGAAAAAGGAATTTTAACTGGATTTAGCTGGCAAATCCATCAACAACTTCGCTTGCAAGGGTATTTGGATCAATTTTATTTCCCGTGGTTACGGTATACCACTTCAAGTCCATCTAAAGGAAAAGAATGGATCGCACAGCTTACATACACTCCTGCTCGTACTACAGAAGCTTATCTTCGGATGAAGGAAGAAGTAAAAATGAATGATGTGTCAACTAACGGTTACGATGTACCGAAAGAAGTAAAGAAAATTAATATTCGAGCCAATGTGCAGTGGATGTATACGAAAAACTGGGAGGTTCAATCTCGTTGTGAATGGGTGGGGTTATCACAATCTTTGGGTAATTCAAATGGATTGATGTTTTTTCAAGAGGTAAGATATAAGCCACTAGGAAAGCCTTATAGTTTGGCTGTACGTTGGTCGATGTTCCAAACAGATTCGTATGAAACACGAATTTATAGCTATGAACAAGATATGGTAGGCTCTTTTAGTCTGCCCGCTTACTCTGATGAAGGCCATAAATACTATATATTACTTCGATATAGAATCGTAAAGGGGTTGGATGTCTGGATCCGATATAGTCGAAGTATTTACATACAAAACACTACTATACAAGACGTTGATATCTCGCCTAAGGAGGAACTGAAGACTCAACTAAGGTGGCAATTCTAAGTTTTACTTTCATTTTATTGGGAAAATCGAATTTGAGCAAATTGGCCTTTAATATTAGGGTTGTAACCCTTAAATTCGCATCACACAATACCTAACCAATTACTATGAAACTTAGATTACTCATTATTGCTCTCTTTCTATCGACTTCAGCGTTGATGATTCCATCAGCCGTTACCGCTGGAACAGGAAGTTATTCAATTCCTGCTGGGATTACGACTTCAGATTACATGGCACGAACTATTATCTTTCGTGTAAAACCTGAATTTCGTGCTCTCTGTTCAGAGAATCAAATTGTATCCAATCCCATTAATAAAATTTTGGCTGGACTTGGGCAAACACAACTCTTCAAAGTTTTTCCAAATCATCAACCTCCTGCAACTCCATTCAACGAGCGCGGACAAAAATTAGTAGATCTTTCTTTGATTTATGAATTGCATTATAGTGCCAATTTGGATTTAGTAAAAGTGATCAATTCATTATTGAGTACGGGCATCATGATGTATGCAGAAGTAAAATATTTACCTAAAGTAGAATATGTTCCAAGTGATCCTTCTGCTTCTTCACAATACCATTTAAGTAAGATTGATGCGTATACTGCATGGGATATTCATAAAGGAGATACCAATACAGTTATTGGAATTGTAGATACAGGTACCGATTTAGATCATCCAGACTTAGCTGCAAATATGAAAATTAATTATGCAGATCCTGTAAATGGAGTTGATGATGATAACGATGGTTATATTGATAATTTTCAAGGATGGGATTTAGGTGAGAGTGATAATACTCCTGAAACAAATGCAAACAATCATGGTTCGCATGTTGCGGGTTGTGCTGCTGCAGTTACCGACAATGGGATTGGTGTTGCAGCGCCTGGATTTTATTGCAAGTATTTACCAGTGAAAATCGCGGATGCATCTGGTGCGCTTACCAAAGCTTATGAAGGAATTGTCTATGCAGCCGATCACGGTTGTCAAGTAATTAATAATTCATGGGGTGGAGAAGGTGGAAGTTCGTTCGGACAAAACACGGTTGATTATGCAACGTTCAACAAAAACAGTTTAGTAGTTTGTGCGGCAGGAAATAATAGTTCAAGTGCAAATTTTTATCCTGCTGCCTTTAATAATGTGTTAAGTATTGCAGCGACCACTTCTTCGGATGCAAAGGCTGGGTTTTCAAATTATGGTGCTACTGTTGATATATGCGCACCAGGAAATAACATTTATGCAACTCAATCAAACAATACGTATGCGTCACAAAGTGGAACATCGATGGCAGCTCCAGTAGCTGCAGGATGCGCTGCTGTAGTAAAATCATACTTCCCTAGCTATACAGCTTTACAAGTCGGAGAGCAACTTCGTGTTACGGCTGATAATATTTATGGGGTTTCTGGAAATGCGGGATTTCCTAATATGTTAGGTACAGGAAGAATTAACTTCTTGAATGCATTGACATTGTCTGGTCCTTCTGTAAGAATGAGTAATCGTGTAATTACTGATAATAATGATAATATTTTAGTGGTGAATGATAGTATGTTTATCTCCGCTGATTTCACCAATTATCTTGACCCAACGACTAATTTAATTGCAACGTTAACTGTAATTTCCCCCTATGTAACTATTGTGGATGGTTCAACAACATTGGGAGCGATTCCAACATTGGGTGTTACAAATAACAATGCGGATCCATACGTAGTAAAGATTAATTCGAATGCACCTCAAAATATTTTGGTGACATTTAAAGTTACTTATCAAGATGGATTGTACAATGATTTTGAAATTTTCCAAGTAACCATAAATGTTGATTATTTAAACATTACCATTAATGATGTGTTTACTACGAATTCAAGTAAAGGCCGTATTAGTTATAATGGAACAGGTCAATCGGAAGGATTAGGATTTGATTATAATTCTCAAGGAACAATTACTTACGAAACTGGACTCATGATTGGTACGAGCAACAGTGTTGCGGATAACGTACGTGGTGCTTCAGGTACCGATAATGACTTCTTACCAGTAGCGACCATTCAAAAACATGAGCCAGGTCTATGGTCAGATTTTGATACGTATGGAAAGTTCAATGATAACATCAATTCAAATCCAATGGGATTATTAGTTGATTATCGTTCGATGTCGTGGTCTTCTTCACCCTTTACAAAGTTTCATATTTTTGAATACACTATTCGCAATAATGGTAACAATACATTGAACAATTTATACGCTGGAATATTTTCTGATTGGGACATTCAAACTTTTGCTAATAACAAAGGGGATGAAGATGCAGCTCTGAAAATGGGTTATGTTTATTGTACAGACGCCAATGGTTTGTATGGTGGAACAAAAGTTTTAACACCTGGAACATTTATTCATAATGCGATTGATAATATTACTGGAGGTGCCGGAGGATTGGATTTATCAAATGGATTTGATACCAATGAAAAATATTTGTCTTTGAGTACACAGCGCGCAACGGCAGGTGGTGCAGGAACAGGTAATGATGTTATTGATGTAGTCAGCACCGGACCATTCACATTGTCGCCTGGTGATTCAACTGTGGTAGCATTCGCTTTGATTGCAGGAGATGAGTTGAGCGATTTAACAGCGAGTGCTACTCAAGCACAAATTAAATATGATTTGGTAACTGCCTTGAACGAGAATAACCCAAGCGGAATTTATACAACCTACGCGTATCCAAATCCAAGCAATGGATTTATTACCATTCCACTTTATTTGCAAACTGCAGGTGCCTTATCCATTGAGATGTATGACTCTATGGGTAAACTAATTTCATCAGCTGCATTAGGAAATCGAAATGCAGGTGAACAGCAAGTTCAAATGGATTTGAGTACTTTGTCAGTTGGTCTATATCATTATAGACTCTTCAATGAAAAGGGTTCTGTTGGCGGATCGATTCAGAAAAATTAATAATTATTATGTATTTTCAAAAAGTCCTGGGATTGTATTCCAGGACTTTTTGTTTGCATTAACCTCGTATCTTAGCATTCGAATTGTTTCTAAAATTTAGTTTCTGTGGACATCGTTATTATTTCACTTGCTATTCTACTTTCCATTGTTGGTGTGATGGGATGTATCATTCCTGGATTGCCTGGAACCCCTCTTAATTATGTTGCGATGTGGATGATACAATGGGTTTCGCATCCTTTCGAAAAATCTACTCTTATCATTTATGGAGTACTCACTATCGCCATCGTGATTATAGATTATATGTTGCCAGTTTGGTTTGCAAAAAAGTATGGTGCTACCAAGCAAGGGATTTGGGGTAGTATCATTGGAATGTTATTGGGGATTTTCTTCACACCTGTGGGGATGATTCTCGGAATGATCATTGGCGCCATTGTAGGCGATCGGTTAGCGGGAAGATCAACAAGCGATGCTACACGCTCGGGCTTTGCTACATTTTTTGGAACACTTTTGTCAATGGGATTAAAGTTGGGTGTTTCTCTTTTAATTTCTTTCTTCGTATTTTATGAGAGCTTTAATTTTTTTTATAAATAAATTGTAATCACACGAGAATGAAATACCGAACTGCAATAGAAGCTATAAACTCAATTAAAAGTGGGCAACGCGTTTTTATGCAAGGTAGCGCTGCCACTCCTTCGCTATTGCTAAAGTCACTTTTCGAAAGAAAGGGTGAATTGAAAAATGTGGAATTAGTTAGCATAAGTACATTGGGAAATGTCGTCTTCAATTCAAAAGAGTTGGGCGGGAGTTTTTTTATTAATTCACTTTTTGTTTCGGATAGCGTACGTGAAATGGTGAATAGCGATTTTGGGGAGTATGTGCCGGTTTTTTTAAGTGAGATTCATTTATTGTTTGAAAGAAATATTTTAGAACTTGATGTCGCGCTCATTCATGTATCCCCTCCTGACAAACATGGCTTTTGTTCCCTCGGGACTTCAGTGGATGTAACCCGTTCGGCTGTTAAGAATGCAAAGGTTGTCATTGCACAAATCAACAAACAGATGCCACGCACACATGGTGATGGAATTATTCATGTGGATGAGATGGATGCTTTCTTAGAGGTAGATGAACCACTGCCGGAAGTGAATTACGAAAAATTGGTGAACGATGCGGATCGTGCCATTGGAAAATATTGTGCTGAATTAATTGAAGATGGATCCACTTTACAATTGGGAATTGGTGCTATTCCCGATGCTGTTTTATCTTGCTTGCATCAGCATAAAAATTTAGGTGTACATACCGAAATGTTTTCAGATGGAATAATTCCGTTGGTGGAAGAAGGGGTGATCAACAATAAAAATAAAAAAAATCATCCAGGAAAAATAGTGACTGGTTTTGTGATTGGAACAAAAAAGTTATATGATTTTGTTGACGACAATCCCCAAGTTGCTTTTTTAGATGTAGGCTATGTAAACGATACTAAAATAATTCGTGCTAATCCAAAAGTGGTTGCCATCAACTCTGCCATTGAAATTGATATTACCGGACAAGTTTGTTCGGATTCTATCGGCACCTATCAATATTCTGGAGTGGGCGGGCAGATGGATTTTATACGTGGTGCAGCATTATCGGAAGGCGGAAAGCCCATCATCGCCATGAAATCCATTGCGAGAAATGGCGCTTCTAAAATTGTCCCATTTCTTAAAGAAGGTGCGGGAGTAGTCACCACAAGGGCGCACGTACATTATGTGGTGACGGAATATGGAGTTGCTTATTTGTTCGGCAAGAATCTAAGACAACGTGCCATGGCCTTAATGAATATTGCACATCCTATGCACAAAGAGTGGTTAGAAAAGGAAATAATTAAAAGGTTTGGAGCTTAGCATATAAACTTAATAAAGCCAAAGTATTCCAATTATTTAGTGATTTTGGCCTAAATCCACAGCGAAAATTGCAATTTACACTCTGTAATTGATTGATATGTAATGACTATATGTTATTTTAAAATATATTTTGGAACTATAGGTTCAGATTCTATCTTTGCAGTCCCATTAAAAAATAGGGAGCATAGCTCAGCTGGTTCAGAGCATCTGCCTTACAAGCAGAGGGTCACAGGTTCGAACCCTGTTGCTCCCACAAAATGAAAGCTACTTTAACGAGTAGCTTTCATTGTTTAAAAGAGTTGACAAATCACCCAGGAGTGGAAAGTGAAAGCAGCTGGTCACAGTCGCGAAGCTTCGCGACGAACCCTGTTGCTCCCACAAAAAAAGCCACTTCAAAAGAGTGGCTTTACTATTAACAGTAATTGGCTTAACAAAAAAAGCATTTGGTCACAGTCGCGAAACCTCGCGACGAACCTTGTTGCTATCTAATTTATTATTTTTCTACTATCACAAAGGAAAATACTAATGAATAACTACTATTTTTCTATTTAACTTGTGTTTTGTGTTGTAAATAAGCAAATTATATATTCCTGAAGAAAACTTACTAAAATCCAATTTTTCAGGAACGGAAATTGAGCTCCCTACAATACTTCCAATTGAATTTACTAATGAATATTGATAGCCTTCATATTCTCCATTTAAATACACCAAAGAAGAAGTAGGGTTAGGGAAAACAACTAAATTACTATTAAGAATATTTTCTTGAATATTTACCGAAGCCAGATCATACTTAGCCAAAAAAGTTGTTCCGCCAAAATATAAATTTGAATTATCAATTAACATATAGGCTAAGTTAGAACTAGTAGTATCTAAAAAACTATAAAAATGATTTGCAGAATTTTGATTTAGATAATACAAATCATAGCTACGATATAAATTAACCTTTTTTACACCACATAAAACTATTCCATTGGAATAATTGTCAAATTTCAAATCTACTTTTGAGACTAGAGAATCAATATCTAGCATGACAGTCATATTTAATGAATTAATATCAAAATTTATAACGCGCGCATCATATAAATTTGAACTTGTATTTCGACCTAATAAACCCAAGTATATTTGTCCGTTAACATCTTTTAAGTCTAACATGTTTCTTTGCAAAGTTTGATATGTTAAAACAGTATCCCAAAACAAAGCCCCAGAAGAATTTAAAACACCTACTACAAAATTACTGACTCCACTTGGAACATCAACTTTACCACCAAAAACAAGAGAATTTCCCGAAAAACAAACTGTACTTACTACATCACCAGAAATAGACGGATTAGATAAAAATTGATAAATTAAATTTCCTTGCCAATCGACATACCTAATACAAAAATATGAATTAGAACTACCATTAAAAGATTTATATCCAAAAACGACTACACCCAAAGGGGCAAATTCAAATGATGTTGGTCGGAAAACCTCATTCGCTGAAATTGAATCAACGCGAATATACCCAATGTCTATTCCTAGTGCATCATAAAGTTTTACCCCTAATGTAATTTCCTCTTTCAAACAGAATAGTGTATCATTTCTTGATTTCAAGTCGTAAATCACACCAATTGAATCATCACTGACTATTGTTACTAGAGTCCCGTTAGTTGAAATATATTCATAGACATCTGAATTAAACAAAGTTTGTGGATTATATACTTGACCAATTACAAATCCATTTCCTAAAGAAACATTGTCAATATTATATACTCCAGAAAACTGCGAATTATTGTAGCTGGTATCCTTAATTATGTTTCCATTATTATCTACAATTGACAAATTACTATAATATGAACCAAACATGGGAGAAAAATATCCTCTACTAGTTAAAATAGAACTACCATTACTGCTTATACCTCTTCTATTATAGAAATAAGAATTATTAGGATCATTATTGGAATAATTTACCCAATCTAGTTGAGCGAAACAATTCATAGAAACTGCAAACTGTAAGAAGATAATAATATTAAAGCAAATTCTCATCGGTAAATTTTAATTTGACAGAAATTATTGAGTAACTATAATCAAATATACAAACTAGATCACATGATATTAGTTGTATCCCCAATTTCGTAATTAAATAATTGTAAATCAAAATGTTGAATTTAATTTTTTGCATTTGATAATTTATTAATTCAAATATCTAACGAAACACTCAATTATATAAAAACAAAAAAGGCTGATCCATTGGATCAGCCTTTTTAAATATTTTAAGGTTAATTATTTCGCAATAACCATTGGGAATCTAGACACATTACCATTGCTCTCAGCAACGAGTGTGTAATGACCAGTAGCTAAATCACGAACTGGAATTACAATTTCTTGTGCAAGACCTGTTAAGTACATGCTTTGTGATTTTACAATACGTCCTTGTACATCATAAATATTGAAATTCGTATTTCCCGCTTTAGAAGTATTGAATCTTAAGTGAGCACGGTCAGTAGCCGGATTAGGATAAAGTGTAGCAGCTGTTAATAATTCAGTCTCGTTGATACCAACACTTAAGTTTCCAGTAACCAAGATATCATCTACAGCAATCAAATTATCATCAAATGCATCATGTAAAAATGCGATGTAGATGGTTTGTCCAGAATACTGAGCTAAACTCACACTAAATGGACGAAGTAGTCCTAAGAATGCCGAAGAATCAGCGTCGAATTCTACATAGGTAGAATCAGCACCATGTTGGAATCCTGGAGTGAATCCATATAAACTAAAATTAAATCCATTTGCCGATCCTCCAGAAGTATATTCAGCTGCAGAAAAGAGCGTGTCTGTAAAACTAATTTCGTAATTATCCGTCGTAGAAACCAGTATTTGGTATCCATCTAAATAGCGTGGAGTTTGACGAGGAGCCGACTTCCAATTCAACACCGCAGCTCCATCTATAATTTGAATGGGAGGGGTGATGAAATAATTTGCACAAGCCGCTGGGCTATTAAACCAAGAAGAACTAAATACACAGCCGGTAGAATCAAAGCCACCAAATGCATTTGGACTCCAATACCAATTGCCTGGACGACCGTTGGCATCCATATTCGCATCTAAATCTAAGCTGACCCATACGGTGTCATTTCCGTTGTTAAACAGATTCCAATTAGCTGAATTGTCGACATCGAAATTGTCGTAAAGTAATGTGTCATTCTGCGCCTTAGCATAAAAGGTAGTTGACAAAATAAATAATAAGAGTATAATTTTTTTCATGGTATATAGTTTTGAAATGTAAAGATAAGGGTTTTTGCTTCTGTTTTATCAAATTATTTCTGCAACCGTAAATGTACTTCCGCCTACAAATATCAAATCTTCAGGCTTTGCATTCAGTTTTGCGGTTTGTAAGGCTGAGGTCACAGAGGTGTAAGTCTCTCCATTTAAGTCAAATAGATGGGCCTTCTTTTGTAAAATTTCAGGAGATAAACCGCGCGGAATATCGGCCTTGCAAAAGTAGTACAGAGCTTTTTTTGGTAACATTTTCAGCATTTTACTGAGGTCTTTATCATCAACAACACCCAAAATAAAATGTAATTTTTTATATGATATTTTTTCAATCATACTGAGCACTTCAATCAATCCTTGTTCATTGTGTCCCGTATCGCAAATGGTCAGCGGATTTCTGGAAAGTATTTGCCATCGACCTTTTAATCCTGTATTTTCTTTTACAGCCGAAAGTCCATGTCGAATATGTTCATCCGAAATGGAATATTTTTCGCGAATTAATTCAATAGCTTGAAATACGCCCAATAAATTTTTTAGTTGATATTGTCCCGTGAGATCACACGACACAGAATTTAAATATTCAAGATTGTTTTTTAAAACAGAAAATTGTATTCGATCTTCTAATAAATTATAATGCTGGATTTCAATTTTGAAGTTGGCATCTGCAAAATAAATTTCCGAATGTTTTTCTTTGGCGATGTTGGTGAAGATGGACGTGGTCTCCTTTTGTGTTTCACTGATTACTACAGAAACATTTTTTTTAATGATGCCTCCTTTCTCAACAGCAATTTTCTCGAGCGTGTCGCCCAACAAATTCATATGATCCCAACCGATATTGGTGATGATGGAAAGTTCAGGAGAAATAATATTTGTTGAATCCAATCGACCTCCCAATCCCGTTTCAATCACATTGATATCGGTTTTCATTTCTTTGAAATAGGAAAACGCCATGATCGTGCTCATCTCAAAAAAGGAAGGTTGGATTTCGTCATATAACTTTTTGTTTTTCTGCACATAGTTTGTCAACCATTCTTCGGAAACCATTTCTCCATTGATTTTAATGCGCTCTCTGAAATCTTTTAGGTGTGGTGAAGTGTAAAGACCAACGGTGTATCCAGCCGCTTGTAAAATGGATGCAAGCATATGTGATGTACTTCCTTTGCCATTTGTGCCTGCCACATGAATGCATTTTAATTTCTCTTGTGGATTCCCTAATGCGTTCGCCAATGCAAGGGTATTATCTAAATTGGGTTTATAGGCAGCAGCACCCACACGATGAAACATGGGTAAAGCTGAGAAAAGATAATCGATGGTTTCTTGATAGTTCACGAGACAAAAATAATCATCTTATTGGTATTTCGGCTACGAACTTGCTTGCAGCAAGCAGGTTTCGATGGGTTACGAATTACGAATCGATACGAATGTACGAATTTACGAAAACGCAGATACGCAAAAAACGAATGAACAAGTCGACAGGGTTCGTTATACGGAATTTAATTTTTTTTAATTACTTCAATTAATAATCCTCCTTGCGATAATTCGCGACCACTAATACAATGATTCACCAACTCACCAATTTGCCAATTTGCCAATTTGCAATTGGACTAGCGTAAAATAAAATTAAAGGTAATGCTCCCTTTTTGCTCCTCAACTCCTTGCGGACTCGGACTAAATTTCGCTTTCCGGGCAGCTTCAATTGATTTTCGTACAAGGGAGGCGTTAGTGATGGTACTTCCGCGTGCGGGACCATCAGCGCGTAAAACATTGCCGCTTTTATCAACGATAATTTCGATGACTACTCTTCCTTGTTCTTGTGAACGATCTTCAAGTTTCGGTAGACTTCTAAAATTTCTTCCTGTTAAATCAAATCCAATTCCGGCACCATCTCCGTTTCCACCACCACTTCCAGTTCCACTTCCTCCTCCAGAACCAGTTCCTGTTCCATCTCCATTTCCGCCACCGTTACCATTGCCTGTTCCACCAGTGCCATTGCCAGGTTGTGTTCCGGTAGGGGAGCCTGCGCTACCTTTTTTACCGGGATATAAACTTCTTGGATCTGCTTTTCGCTCTTCTACTTTTGCTAAAATAGGTTCTTTGATGACAGGCTTAGTAGTTGGTTTTATGTCTTTCTTTTTATCGGGCTTCGGATCTTTTTTCTTTTCCGGCTGATTAATGGTTACGGTTTCTTCAATATCGGATGTAATAATTTCATCGTCTTTGTTGACAGTAGTTTCTTGCGTTTGCGGAGTTACTTGTGGAGCATCATTAAATTCCAATGTACCAAACTCCACAAAGCTTCCACCACCACCACCGCCTGCTAATCCTTCTTCCCAGGGTGGATTTTGTGAGGTGATGTACAAAAACATGAGCATGATAAATAATCCCGCATGAATCAGTAGCGTTAAAAAAAGTGAACGGTATTGATGCGCTTTCATTATTGTACTGCTTCTTTTGTGAGATTGGTTGCAGCTACCATCTTAATTTTATTCTTGTTGCCAATGTCTAATAGAAAAACAACTTCTTGCCACGGTACCGATTTATCTACTTTCAATAAAGCTGTTGGATCAACTTGTCCAGCCACAGCAGCAGCAACGGCTGCTTCAACACCTTCGCGTGGAATTATATTTTGGTCAACAACAAATTGCATATCGGCGGTGACTGCAATCACTACAGGATGTTTCACACTCTGTATTCCCGTTTTCGAATTCGGCAAGAGTAATTTTAATACCGATGGTGTAGCCATGGTAGAAGTGATTAGGAAGAAAAGCAACAGGAAGAACATGATGTCATTCAATGAATGACTGTAAACTTCGGAAGCTGCTTTTTGTCGGCGTCTTAGGTTCATGGTTTAACTGGTTCTTCGAGTAAGTCTACAAATTGAACGGCACTAATCTCCATTTTATTAATAACACGATCGATGCGTTGCATCAAGTAGTGGTAGAACGAATACGCAATCATACCCACTAATAATCCCGAAGCACTGGAAATCATTTTTACATAAAGACCTCCTGAAATAGTATCAATCTCTAAACTGCTTTGCAATGAAATTTGATAGAAGATTTTAATTACTCCGAAAATGGTTCCTAAAAATCCAAACATGGGAGCAATACCAGCAATGGTTCCTAAGAATCCCATATTCTTTTCCATCAAAAATACCTCAAGCTTTCCTTGATTTTCAATCGCGGATTCAATATCACGGATTGGCTTTCCTAAACGCGCAAGTCCTTTGTCAATCATCCTGGCGATAGGACTATCGGTCGCTTTGCATAAACTTCGGGCAGCAGGAATATTTCCTTGATGAACTTGGTCTCGAATTTGATTCATGAAGTTTTGATCGAGTCGGCTGAATTTCATGATCACAAAAAGACGTTCGAAGAAGATGTAAAAGGACAAAATACTAAGAATAGCAATCGGGTAGAGGATGGGTCCACCTTTGCTGGCCATCTCCCAAAGCGACATACTTTGCTCGGTAGGAGCGGCAGGAGGAAGAGCAGCCGCGGCTTGTGCAGCAGTATCGGTCAGCGTAGATGTAATCTGAAGAAGTATTGACATAGAATGCGGAATTTACGAATTTAAGAATGTGTAAAGGTAGAATTCCGATAGTCGAAGTATTTTTAGGGTGGATGCAATTGCTAACAAAGTCATGTTAACAAGGATATGCTGTAAACGGGGATGAATGTGGAATATTGTAAAGAGAAACGTTATTACCGTGAAAAATCAATTGCTTAGAAATGATAGGAGCTTCTTGTACCCAAAGCGAAAAATAATTTCCTTTTGCTGAAAACCGAAGTAAAAGTAGAAGATATTACAAGATTAAATTTCAATTGCATTAAAGCCTCCCAATTCATATTACGAGGCTTCATACTTGTTTGATTAAGATTTGAAATTATTGTTTTATCATTTTTTTACTTTCAATAATTTTTCCATTTGCCATCAATGTATAGATGTATAAACCACTACTGAGGTCGGAAGCATACACTTCAATGGAACCATCACCGCGCTCACTGAGTTGAACGGTTTTGAGTACCATTCCGTTTTCGGAGCTAAATATTAATCTAGCGTCCTGTACTTCCTCTGGAATATAATAACGAATCCGTGTACTTTCTGAAAAAGGATTAGGATCGTTTTGATTTAAAATGATGCCTAGTTGATTGGATAAAATAATTTTTTGTTCATAGGCAAGTTCTTCGCTTTTATTATTATTTTCTATATTATTAATGTTGTTTTTAATTCTGATCGAAGAGGCATTTGCGGTTAATGAATCTACTTGAGCTTTCAAATCTTTTATTGCCTCTACAAGCACTGGAATTAGTCCGTCATAGTTTATTGACTTAACTGAAAAATTATTCTTTACAAATCCGGCTGAATCGGTTGAACCCGGATTAATAAATGATTTTACTAATTCTGGAGCTACTGCTTCCACCTCTTGGGCAATCAGACCCATTTGAGGTTCCGAAGATAAATTAAGGTTGGTGGTAGAATTTAAAGTTGTTTCATAATCATATCTGTAACCATTCAATCCGTTTAATACTGTCCAATAATCAGAAATAGCTTGAATATTTTTTTTAATGTTTACATCAGAGGATGTATACCATTGACCTGTTGTATAACCAGGGCCGTTAGCATAAATGGCTGCATTTGAGCATGCTCCTGTTGTGCAACTTGGGGAAGGTGAAAGTGCATATACACTATAATTGGTAGAACTTGCACCAGAGGCCTTCGCATAAACTCCATAAGCTACATCCCCACCATATCCTTCGGCATAAACGCCAAATGCTGTATTCGTTGAAGTTGCAGTTCCAGTCATAAAACCACCATAATTGTTTGTTGATCCAGATGCTGAAGACGAAATTCCTCTTACATCTGTCGATCCCGAAACTCCAGTTGCTGTACCTCTAATTGCATAATTTAAACTAGTTCCATTAGAAGCATAGCAATCCGCACCAAAGGCTGATGTCCCTCCATTTCCTATTAAGTAACTTCCAAAATTACTTATTGTTGCATTTGTAACATAACTACGAAGCCCATAATTATTTGCATTCGCTCCTGTTAAGTTTGACCATATTCCTTGCCCCGTTGTACCGCCGCTACACGCATTGGTAATATAGGCTGCCGATGAACTTGTATTAAGAGGTGTATTCAAATTAATATTTATTCCTATTGCTTGTGTTAGCCCTGATCCTGAAGTCCCTTGAATTTGCACATCTAATCCTGTAGGATTTACAGCACCCGTATTGATGTTGTCAACTTTAACTGTAGTTTGACTTCCTCCTGAAACTGTAGGTGAATTTACTTCCAATTTAGCAGTAGGTGTACTTATGCCAATTCCTACATTTCTTGAAGTTGCCCCTGCCCAAGGATCAATAAACAAATCACCGTTACTTGTTGTTTGGAAATCGGTATAATTGGTGCCATCGGTTTGTGTAATTCTAAACTGAGGTACTGCTGCATTGTCATAAACTTCTAAACGTCTCGCAGCATCAACAGCGGCAGTAACGGCACCTAATAAACCAGCAGGTTGAAGACCCATACGAATAAATCCCCTATTAGCATTGTTGACATTTGAAAATCTAGCGATTTCAATACTATCCATATTAAAGTAGTATTCACCTCTAAATGGTGTTGATGCAGCTGCTTGATAATCGTAAGGCTTTGCATCAAACCAAAAGCCGTTTAATCTCGCAATTTGTTCGAATCTCAAATTAATGGTTTGAATCAAACCGCTATGGTCAAAACGGATATGTGTAGTGTTACTTTCCCCGCACCAAAGATCAAGTGCGTGATCAGGATCATAAGTAGATGAAGAATTATAACCTGGATTCCAAATTCTAAATCCATCGGTCGGTGTCAATTGATTATCCTGCATAAGTTGTCCGTTGGTGAACTCTGCACGCATTACGGGTACATTTCCTAAGTTGTCATCCATAGCCCAAAACTGCATCGAAGACCTCTCTTGTTGACGCAAGGCTATAGTACCAGCCGCATCTACATCCACCAAAAATCCATCCGTAGCTGTATTTCCTATTATGGAATTTGTCATTTGAAAATTTACTATGGGAATATCATCGGAACTTTGATGCAAATGCAATAAAGTATTTGCTGTAGTAAAATTTCCTATACCCACATTGCCATCTGTACCTTGTATAAACATACGCAGGTTACTCCACATACCACCGCTGCCTGCTCCCCCATTGGTGTAGAAATTGATGGGGAATTGATCTTCGTTAACAATGTCTAAACTTATATTTTGACCAAGTTGCCAACCAACAAAGTCGCCTGAGCTACCTGTAGTAGTTAATGAACTTATTTGAGCGAATACTACGTTCGTTACAAAAGTCAGTACTATTGTACATAAAATTAGTGTTTTCATTTTATTGAATTTAATAAGTTAAAATTATTTTATTTTTACTAATACTTTGTTTTGAATTAATATTTAGTATGTAAATACCATTTGGTTGATTTGTCATATCAATTTGGACAAACAAAGAAGACTTTTCTTTTTTTTCAATTATTAACTGTCCTTTCATGTTAAACAAACTATATCCTTCAATAGGGATTGGAGATTCTACCGTAAAAAATCCAATTGATGGATTAGGAAAAATACTTATACTATTGACTTTTTCTTCGTTTTGATTTAATCCAGTCCATGTCTCATTGTATAACGAATCGGTACTTAAACAAATATCATCAATATAATAGTATGCATGGTAAGCAACTGGAACTAATGAAGTAAGGATTGTATCGGTGTTTGTATCATTAAATAAATTGCCGATACATAAATATTGGTAAGCAGAATCAGCGATAAAGGATCCACTTATTTTTGTCCAGTTTAGTGTGTCAATTAATATACTATCGGTAAATAATTTTGATGTATTTATTAAAGGTGGGGGGCAGCATGAATCAAAAGGCACTGTATAAAAATTTATACAGTGCTTATTACATGCTACGGAACCATTGTTCACTGCTGCATTCACAACATAAAAGGAAACAAAGTATTTTTGACCAACTATTAAATTGTTTATCAGTTCAACTCCTATGAATTCTCTATAGTTTGGCCCAGATGGATGGCTGGGTCTAAGGTAAAAAACTGCACCCGCATACGCATTTCCGGTA
>JANOPQ010000112.1:0-6205 GCA_031421935.1 Bacteroidota bacterium
TGAATTCTTGTAGGGGCGCATTGCAATGCGCCCCTACATTATATGTTTTTGTCTCTTAAAATATCTACAATACATTGTTTAAAACCAGAAATTATCCTGACGCTAATGTAATAGCTATCGGGACACAAAGAGATCTCATTAAATACTATTCATATTTAAACAAATTTAAAAAGGTGGAAAAACCGTTAACCGATCTTTCCACCTTTCTTTAAAAATTATTTCACTAAGACTATCGCGTGATGACTACTTTTTGAACTCGTTTCTCGTTTCCTGATTGTAGGGAAACATAATAAACGCCTGGTGAAAGTGTGCTCACATCCATCACTGATTTTTCCATCACTTGTGAAGCAACAATATCCTGAGAAATTAAAACTTGCCCGAGCATGTTCAATAATTGTAAACGTGCTTGACCGTACACTGGCAAAGAAAATTCAGCAGTAATTAAATCATGAGCAGGATTCGGAAACACTTTCAACGTACCTTCTCCATTTTGAAGTTCAGGAACTGGTAGTGTAAAGTTCACGGTAAACTGCTGATAAATATTATCGCCGAAATCAGGATTAAAAGTTTTAATAATGGCTCCTGTATATCCATTTTTAATTCTCATGTAACCTGTTCCTTGTGCGGTGTTAGCCCACCAGCTTAACCCATCATCACCAATGTCTACCAATCTGAAAGTATAACAATCAAGAGGCAGATTTACGGTATCTAGATAAACCGTATTGGCTAGCAGTCCAAGTTTATTTAAAACATTTGTTCCACTACCATCTTTCAATGTGTATTGTGAATGTGATCCGTTATTATTTGTTCTTAATTCAAAAACCAATTTATCGGGATACACTACTGGATAGTTAAAGTTATTTACAAGGGTATCATTCAATCCATACTGATCGGTGCTACCATTCGGATTGCTTACCATTGCAATAAACTGATTTGTGTTTGAACTTAACCAATTGGGTTGTGTTAAAATAACTTCTGTAGTATTCAAAGAAGCTAATGTACCTGTCCAATTAAACGTGGACATTACACCTCCTACTCTTCCGTAAGTAATCGTTAATGATGTAAGGGTAGTAGCACCCGTATTTTTAATAGCTACTATGGGTTGATTACAGATCGGATTAAATCTTTCATACTCTACTCTCGTCGTAGGGTTTTTTATATACGCTAAACCAGCATCTAAATTAAAACTCATGGTATCATAACTCACCAATTGATTATTGATACGATAATTGGAAGTTCCATAGTTAGAAGCTGGCGGCAAACTATAATCGATATTGATCAATTGCCCTGGAGAAACTTGAGTAGTGATTTCAAAATCTTTAGTATCAACTACACCTCCTGGACACCATCCAGCACGATCATAAACCCAAGTTCCTCCTTGCGGGTAGATGGGATTGTCGGCACATTCTTTCCAAACATTACGTGATAAATTAGTAACACTATTTAATGTGATGGTATGATTCCGTTGAATGAATTCTCCTTCTTGTCCATGACCACTGATGGCAGAACGTATTTTAAACATACTTGCATCAGGCGACAATTGCAAATTTCGTGGTTCAAAAATAGTATTGTTTAAAATGGCAGCAGAGCCTGCATCTTTCCAAACACCATTAGGCCAAATCTGTTGCAAGGAGCGAACTTTTCGTGCAGGAGTTCCTTCATAAAATACAAAAGTAATATCGTTATCTTCCTGATAGTTTCCGGCTTCCATGGCCATAAACTTTCTTCCTTTTAAGATGGGCGCATAATCGGTTACATCAAATTCCCATGTTTTACCGATGAGTCCATTCATGTTTAAGCCCTTACCATAAGGTGTAATAAAATTAATCAACTCAATGGCCATTGGTCGCTTATCATAATAACCAATTTGACTTATGTTTAAAGTATTAGTTGCTGCAACAGGAAATGAATCAAGCTTCACTCCCATCTCATCATACAAATAGGTGTAACCACCAGCAGCCCAATAAAAATTAGTGTCGATAGGAGCCAGTGAATTATTGACAACCGTATAATGAACTACCGTATTAGCAGGAACCGAGGCAGAATCCAATACATTGATGGTTTGAATAGACGTAGTATAAACTCCTTTCACAAATGCGGTATTGGGACGATCATTCGACACTAAGAAGTTTCGGAATAAATCTTTTCCTACACGATTTCTCCACGTCATCGAAAACATAGTTGCATTATTTCCATTGGAAGATGCATCTGTAATTACATTTCCTGCTCCTTCATCAAACTTATAATACACTTGCAGATTAGCATAACTGGGATGGCTTACCGAAATACTGTTGTACATTAAATCCTGCACTGCTGCTAAATTCAATTCTGTATTCCACATACTAAACTCATCCATGTACCCATAATACACAAAGTTATTACTGATTGATCGAGCCAAGTTCATGCGATCTATGTTGATGGCCTTTGTTTTCGCATTACCTGTATGCCATAGCGCCCCATTCAAATAAATATTCATGATGCCGGTGGTTGCATTCTTTGTGAACGTCCAGAAATTCCATTGCCCTTCTGTTTCAGCGGTAGTTGCTGCTTTGTTGATGCGATCGTTTCCTGTACCATCGTTACCACAGTCCCAATAAATACTCCCATCGCTCCATGGTAAATGAATATTAAGTTGACGTGTATTCGTAGCATCCAATGCTTCTAACGTACTTGTATTTGCAGGCAAACGAGATGGATTTCCATAACACCAAAACGCCAATGAAATTTGATTACTTATGTTTGCACCAATTGTATTCGGCAAGGTAATGCCTGCTGTACCACCATCAATTTCTAAATAACTATCGGCTTGGTTGCTGGTCATTGCAGAAGAAAATGCAGTAGTGTTTCCATTTACATCATTGGCAGTTCCTACAGTTGCGTTCGAATAACTGAATTCAACAATTAAATTAGAAACGCCATTCCAGTTAAACGGATTATAAAAATTAAATCGATGGTTTCCTGTAGAAGAAAATGTAGAATTTAAAAAATACACTTCCGTGAATCCACTCAACTCTGGGCTGTTTCCATTTAATACCGTTTGCGATGTTGCTTTAATTTTAATTCGCAAATTATTTACTGACGAACCCAGTGAAGAAAGATCTAAACCTAATCCTGTGATATTTCCAGTAGTGAGTCCGGCGGTAGTTAATTCAGCAGCTGTCCATAAGTATTGTGTCCTAGCCATACTTCCCGAAGAAAAAGGGTGCGTCAATGCAAGAGAGCCGCCTCCGCTTTGCGAAAGAGTTTCGCTGATGGTCGACAAATACGTTACATCTTGTTGAGTGTACTGGGTGTAATTATAGAGAGGAGTTGTCGTGTAAGGAAATGTGCTTCCCGTCCAATTACTAATGTAATAATCATTTGAAGATTGAAACAAGGAATCCTTTTGTAAGGAGTCAATCAAATACGTATAACAATTATAATCCCACTCGCCGCAACCTTGGTTAGGTAATGCTTGTGTTGAAATCAAACCATTTTTACAACGCATGCTATACAGCATAATAATTTTCTCATACATCTTGCTGGAATCAGTTGGAAAATCGAACATGCCCGAACGCATAGTGGTATCAAATCTAAATGTTCTGACTACGGTGGTGTCACCTGAAAATAAGTCGATAGCTTGTGTGGGTACATTTAGCGTAGACATTATGGCTATACTAATAGCCAAAAGAACGGTGAATAGAGTACTTTTTTTATTCATGGGAGCGTGAAGTTTTATCTAGGTAAAGATAAAAGGAACACATGAAACGACGAAATCCAATTTATTGCAGAATCTTCTGCTTAACATCACTTTCGCAAACTCAGAAAATTCACCTGCTCAATGTATTGAAGAAAATTTAATGGAGTATATCCCTAATTTGTATCCCTAACTTTTATGGGGATATAAATCTCCTCTTCGGAAGCTGGATCCTCCTTTTTATACTTTTCGCCCATCAAAGCAAAATGGGGTCGAAGCTCCAATTCAAATTCGGAAGCGGGCAACCATTCACTAAAAATTTGATTATAGAAAGCGTAGGCGTCACTTGTCAACCCTTTAAAAACAAAGACTGCATACATACCTTCTGGAATTATTAATTTTTCCATACCTGCAGGAATAACATCAACATTTTCCACTTCAATGGCCGCCCACTTTTCAAATTCATTATGGGGATTAAACTGACTAAAATAATTGAGCTCATCATACACTTCTAAAGAAAAAAGAAATGAATTCTTACCATTTAAAATTTCCTTTTTTCTTGGCATAAATGATTGCCAAAGAAGATGAGCTTCTGCTTTTGCAATGCTCATTCTTCGGTGCATACCGATTAATAATTTAGCAGGCACATGCTCGATTCTTGGTGTAAGGATCATTTTTCTGTGGATGAATTTTCCAATTGATAGTATATTGATTAACAAAAAGAGAGGTCAACTAAATAAATAATTGACCTCTCTTTATACATTATTGTATTATAAAATACTTACTTTCTAAAAACCTTAAACAATGTCTGTTGTAGTTTTTCATTTACGATTAGCAACTGATAGCTTCCGGTAGCGAAACGGCTGATATCGAAATCGTATTCAGAAGTCGTATTAATATTTTCTTCGGTGATCATTCTGCCGGACATATCCATCAACTGCAAACGGTAATTATAATTTCCATTGGCAATGCGAATATGTAACGTAGAATTAGATGCTGTTGGAAAAACTTGAATTTCCGATCCTGAAGATGGGTCATTCAATCCTACTGTAGTAACGATTCTACACGAAGAAGTATCATAACATCCGCTTTGCAACACAATCACAGCATAACTTCCATTGGCCGTTGCTGTATATGTTTTATTGGTAGCTCCTGAGATGGGTGCATAGCCATTATTACAATCGAGCCATTGGTAGGAGATTCCAGTATGATTTGCGCTTAACACGGCTCCATTTTGAATCACTAAGGTATCTACTAATAAATTAGAAAGAGTTAGTTGGATGATGGAATCGCAGCCGAAAACATTTTGCAACGTATCATAATATACTCCACCTGAAGTAAGCAGCGTTCCATTCCAATTATACGCAACATCTGGGCATTTAAACTGTGTACTGGACGTAATTAAAGTAGCTCCATCCACAAAATTAGAATTAGTCCCAGTGAGGGTCATTCCTCCAAAAACTCCATTGATATTTCCTGCTCCATCAATCAATGCTGTTTGGCTGGTATTATTTCCATTTGCTGTTCCCTGATTACATTTATAATAAAGTTGTAATCCGTTTGCTGTAGCGGTATCAATTCCGTTGATGTGCATGCATGATAGTTCGGCGGGCTGCAACGCTCTGTTCCATAAACTCACTTCATCTACCTTTCCTTGCAAATAATAATGTGTTCCTTGATACAATAAATCGCCTAAATAAAAATCTTCGGTGGAGATGGTGATGAAATCACTGGCTGCTAAAGAATCGGCAATTACTCCATTTTTATATAAACGGATAAATGAACCATCGTAAGTAAACGCAAGATGAGTCCAAGTATTTAAAGTTAAAACGGAAGTGGTTAAATCGTATGCTGCGCCTGAACTACCACGAAATCGAGCCTCGATATTCGTTGCAGAATATTGCATTAAATAAAAATCGGCATCTACATTATTTCTAAATCCAGCGAAGCCATCAAAAAAAGGAAAAGTTGGAGCTGGATTGGTGGGATAAACCCAAGCGGTTAGCGTTAAAGCGGCGGAGCCTGAAATTAACGAGGAGGCCGAAGGAGCAATAACATTATCATTGATCCCGTCGAAGGCTAATGCATTATTTTGAGCTTGAATGTTAGAGGAGAACAGCACCGTAAGTAGGCATGCAAATCCATAGAATTTTTTCATATTGCGATCCATTAGTTGAATGGTAAAAATAGATCATTTTCATATCAATTCCACAAAAAACATATCACTAGTATAAGGGATAAAAACACAAATACTTCTCTAGCCAATCTTATTTACTGAATAATACCAAATCCAATTATATTTTAGTCCGATCTGCTTCCCGATAGCTATCCATCGGCCGCCAAAGGCTTGCCGACGGCGCTGCGGGACTCTTTTTCACCAATACTTCTTAACCTGAGTTCGGGATAAGGGTGTATATTAAATTGTTTATAACTAATTGATAATCAAATAAATGCAGCATAGAAATTGATTAATATTGTAGTGCAAACAACAAATAAAAATCTAATCCTATGCTACAAGACAAAATTGCG
>JANOPQ010000113.1:0-2905 GCA_031421935.1 Bacteroidota bacterium
CGGGCTCATCAGTACCAAACAATAAATTATTTTAGATGCGTGATCAAGCAAATATTTTTAAATGAAAAACTATAATTTTTAAGAGTGAAAAGTTCGTCAATTTTCTTTAAGAAATTACTTTTAAGCTTGACGCCTATGCGAGGCTTCGGGACGCCAACTTCTTGTAGCTGCAAACCGTTTTCAGTAATGCTTGGGGACGTGCCAACTTGAAACTGACTGCAAGAAATGAACTCTTTAAAACAGAATTACAGACAAATGAAAAAGTATTACATACACAAAAAAATCTGCACCCTGCTGTTATTGATTTTATTTATTCCCTGCTACGGACAAGTAGGTGGAAATATGTTTCGTTGCAGTTTGAAGGATAAAGTTGGAAATCTTTGGTTCGGAACTATGGGTGCGGGTGTATATCGTTATGATGCCTTTTCAGGCAAGTTTACCAATTTCACAATGCAAGATGGTCTGAACGATAACAATATTGAATCTGTTTTTGAAGATAAAGCAGGGAATCTTTGGTTTGGCACTGCGAATGGAGTATGTCGTTACGATGGTAAATCCTTTACCGATGCTACAACGAAGGAAGGAATGTGCAAATTTGATATTAATTGCATTTTAGAAGACAGGAATGGAAATTTTTGGTTTGGTACGAATGGCTACGGAGTATGTCGTTATAATCCTATCACAGGTGCTGTTACCAATTTTACAAAAGAACAAGGTCTTGGCAGTAATGCTGTTCAATGTATTTTAGAAGATAAAGCAGGGAATCTTTGGTTTGGTGAAAGGGCTGGAGGCGTTTGTCGTTTCGATACCATCTTAGGTAGGTTTAATAATGTAAATGGAGAAGGATGTTTCAGTAGTCAGATTATGGACATCAAAGAAGATAAAGCGGGTAACATCTGGTTCGTCAATTTGTATAGCGGGCTTTGTCTTTATGACGGAAAATCCTATACACATTTTACAAAAGAAAATGGTCTTTGCGATGATACTATTGATTGTATTTATCAAGATAAAAAGGGAAACATTTGGGTGGGCAGCGATACTAAGTGGAACACAGGGGATGGAGGAGTTTGCCGTTACGATGGAAAGTCATTTACCCGTTTTTCAACTAAAGACGGTCTTGCTAATTCAGATGTTTGGACAATTGTAGAAGATATTGAAGGAAACATTTGGGTCGGGACAAGAGGTGGATTGTTTCGTTATCATTCCCCTTCAGGAAAGTTTATTAATTACACAAACAAACTGAATAACAATAATTGAACAACAAGCAAACCTTGAAACTCTTGACACGAAATAAAAAGAAAGCACTACTGTTAACAGCACCTACCCAATAGGTGGGGGTTTCCCGCTAAGGTGGGAAAGGCTATGCTTCGCAGATCCCGCAGTATTGCGGGATGGTTACAGAAAGTTCATCCCGATAGCTATCGGGACTCCGCATCAATCCTGCAGTACTGCGGGATGCTGAAAAGCCCGCCCATTGCAAACCTGCCTGCCGGCTTTGCTCCGCTGGAGCCATTGCGAAAGCGATGCAGTCAGGTCTGCAAAACGTTAGGCGTCACCATCGGCGGCCGATTTATTAAGAATAGATTTTTTTTATATCTTTAATGTCAATAATATTAAAAAAAGCAAAATGGAAAAACAACTCATCAAATTCACTTATTCATTTTTAAACTTGAATCGATTTATTCTATTTCTATTAATTGCTTTTCCAGTAACAATAAAGTTTTATTCAATCCCATACAATAATTTCCCTATTATAAATTTTCTACTGGGTAGCATTGGGGGAATATCTTTGCTTTGTTGGTTATATGCTATTGGACACAAAGCAAACGAGAAAATTGTTTCAAGAGGAATCAACATTAATTCTTTTAAGTATTTTAATTTGTCAATTTTAATTGTCATTGTCGCCTATTCTCTTGTAATGTTTTTGGGTACCACTATTCACGGCAATTGGAGAAATATTAATATATCATACACTTCTCCAATTTACTTGTCAATAATTTTTCTATGTGCTTTTTTAATTGCAACCAACATTGCAGCTAAAACTCTGGTAAGTGCTGAGAACAATAAAGTGGTAGGAATTGAAAAGTACTTTACCACTTCACTACAATTATTGATTGCTCCGATTGGTCTTTGGTTTATTCAGCCAAGAATGAAAACTCTTAACAATTCAAATTGAGTAACTATTCAAAAATAATTTCTATTACTTTCAGGGGTCCATCACCTGCTATTCTTAGCAGGAGAATGGCGAACACCTGACAGCGCCATAGCTTCTGACACTTCGGGGAGGCAGGTAGGCATTTTGCTACATAGAATTAAATTAGTAATTTTAATATCTCAATAAATAGAAATCACGCTCCAACCCGAAGTGTCGGGAGCGATGCCTCGCGAACGCCCGAAGCTGCCTGCGACAGGCAGGCGCAAAGCTCCGGAACGTCAGGCTGTGAAAAAACAGCTTTCCTTGTTTCAATTACTAATTTACGTTCATTAAAAAACCCCATCATGGCATTTTCTTCGATTTAAGGAAGTGATTTTTTATGCTGCTAATGGTTGTTGAAAAATTCTGATGGCGTACATCGACTTAAAATACGTCAGTTTTAATAAAAATTGAGTTATCCTTTTGTAATTCGGGGTCCAATTTTTTAGTTTGCTAATAAGTTCTTCTATGCCAAGAATATTCATACATCGTTTGATGTTGTACACTAGCATTATTAAACTCATTTCTCCGTTTACTTTTTCCAATCCGATTAAATTGGTGTGGTTGTAGCCCCACTTTAGTTTTATAGTACCAAAGATATGTTCGTTAATTTCTTGTCGAGTTCGGTACAGTGCAGGATTGTCTCTGTAACGCTGATTATTTTCTTCTGCTGCTTGTGCAAATTCACTTCGTTCTATTTCTCTCCCTCCT
>JANOPQ010000114.1:0-22881 GCA_031421935.1 Bacteroidota bacterium
TTCGTAATGTTTGGTATAACCAAACTCAGAGGCTACATTTAAAAAAAGAAATTTCTTGCGATTATATAGACTTAATATAATGGAATTGCCTTAAATATATTTCACTGAAAACTGATAAACGGTTTCCGTTGGATTCAATACTAGGAGGAGGGTGAGGATAAATGATAACATCTTGCAAAAGTATAAAATATAGTCTATTTTTACACTCCAACAAAATGAATTTTTTAATAAAAATAGCTTCCACTGCCTTGGCAGTATTTGTAATCGCCAGTTTAATGCCTGGCGTTGAGGTAAAGAATTTGCCGATGGCTATTGTTGTCTCTACGCTGTTGGTCTTGATGAATGTGTATGTGAAACCCATCTTGATCTTTCTGACCTTCCCAATTACCTTGGTTACTTTAGGATTGTTTTTATTGGTGATTAATGCCACCATCATCTTGGTAACTTCATATGTTATGAAAGATGGGTTTAATGTAGATGGATTTTGGGTAGCGATGTTATTCAGTATTGTTTTGTCGATGATCACCTCATTAATTGATCATCTCACCGAATCACCCAATGAAAAGAAGTGGTAATTGGTGTTTGTCCATAATGTCCGATTTCGTCGTTACTCTTGTCTTGAAAACAGTCATTTACAGTAATAATACCAAATACAAATATATTTTAGTCCGATCTGCTTCCAGATAGATATCGCATAGGCGTCAGGCTAATTTTTGTTTTTAAGAATGTCATGCAGAAATATTAAGGATCGAATACCTAGAATGTAGGGGCGCATTGCAATGCGCCCCTACAAGAATTCACCCCCTTAATATTGCCCGCCCGCCATAAAATTGGATTTCATCCAATTTTATGGCGGGCGGGCTTATCAATATTATACTTAATTTTTTTCCTAGGCGTAATCTGTTCAATTTTATTCATTAGAAAAATTCCATTGTTTACGAGGGAAAACTAGTTGAATTTTTATTGAAAAATATTATTTAAGCCTTACACTAATTCGATAGCTATCGGGACTCTTTTTCACCAATACTTCTTAAAAAAATAGTTCATTAGACTATGGTTATGCAACAATTTTTTAAAATCGTCTTGGCAAAAAAAATACATCGCAGCTTTGAACTAAAATATAATTGTAATTGGTATAAACTCCTTTGTTTTCAAGACTGCAAAAGCCTCGATCTCGAACATTATGATCCAAACAATAACTTTATAGACTGACTCTAATTATACTAATCAGGTTGCTTGTCGACTACAAAGTCCCTTATAATCGCAGAAAGAACATTGTTTTAAGTCGGTTGTTTGTACAAACGGTATTTCAGGATTAAACAGTTCCGTAATTTTTTGAATGAGTGATTCTTGAAAATCATTTAAAAGTTCATCCGAAATTCGGTCACCTTCATTCAACCAGTCGATTCCATCTTCGAATGATCTTAATTTAAAGATCCCAGCTTTTAATTGGTGAGCGCCTTTGTCAAAATCTTTCCTGACTAACAGCGTGTAAAACAAAAGTTGGACATTAAGTTTGAGTTCAGATTCCTGAAACAATGTTGAGAAATCATCCACTTTTTTAATCGTATCGCGCCCCGTTTTATAATCCAATATTCGAAGATGATCTTCAAAAAAATCCAGGCGATCAATAATTCCTTTCAACCAAACATCTCCTTGTCCAGGAATTGAAATAGCCCATTTCAAATTTTGCTCCAACCCTTTTAACTCAATGGGAGCACATTCCAAATCATATTCAAAAATTTTTGTCACCAAGGCAATCAACACCTTTTTCATGAGGAAGTCGTGTCCGGTTTGTACGGGTTTTCCATAAGCTAACTTTATAGCTTGCTCAACAATGGCATCCACTTGATTGGAAAGTGTCAAAATAAATTCCTTCGTTATGACTTCTTGCTCCTTGTATGCAATTTCCATCGCTTTATGCAATACATTTCCAAAATGTCCAGCACTTAATCCCTCCACCTCATCATCAGGACGAATTCCTGCTAACTGATCAAAGTAAAAACGTAACGAGCATGCGATATATGAATTTAAAGCCGATGCACTCAAGCCTGCAAATTTTTGTGGATCGGAAAACTCAACCGTAAATTTTTCTTTTAACTTCGTGATGATCTCGTCCGATTTTTTTACAATAATTGGTTCAACCACCGATGGATTTACCACACTATCTTGCTGCTCATAAATAATGGATTTAGGCGGACATTTTTCCAGCAATTCATGGTGTAATTGATAGAGATATCGGCTTTTCTCACCAGCACCTTGATCGCTCAAATTTGTAGTATAATAAAATCGAATATGCTTTGCTCTTTGCAATAATCGGTAAAAGTGATAGGCTGTAACTGCATCTTGTTCCTCCATGCAAGGGAGATGATATGCCTTTCTCAACGAATAAGGAATCAACGATTTTGAAGGAGTTGAACTTGGTAGACTTCCTTCATTGAGCGGAGCGATATACACATGATCAAAATCCAAAATACGAGTTTCCAAAAAACCCATCACCGGAATTCCATCAGCAACAGAATAAGGGATACGTGCCAATCCCAATTCAGCAATAAAGAGTTCCCACCAATTTTCATTGCTTAATTCCATCTCGTGAGGATGCAAAATTGCAAATACTTGATCGATGTATTGGAGTAGGTGGTGATGCAACGGATAAATCCATTCGTCTTCACTAAATTTAAAATGCGTGATTAGAGATCGAATATTATTCTTGTCTGTTTCGATGGATGGATCTACTGAGTGAAGCATTAAGGAAAAGAAATTTGTATCTTTTGTTTGCAATTCTTCGGTGCCAACCGATGTTAATGACGTTTTAGCGCGTTCGAAAAATCGATGGATCAATGGTTCCTGATATAATTCCTCTAACTGACGATACTTTACCAATTCATTCACATCTTCCTGACGCAACTTTCGAAATTGCTTTATTGCACTCAACACCTTAAAGGCAGGATGATACTTGAGGGGAAATCCCATCGAGGGATTTAAGTTTACACCCAAACGCTGACACTGCTGATATAAAGAGAACATTAAAGATTCGTCAGCAAGGACAACAACCAATCCATTCGACTTCACAAGATCTGTATTGGTGGAAACTAATCGATGTATATCCTGTGCCAATTCACACGTTAAAGCATAGCCACCATTACAACCTTTTACATGATAACTTTCCTTTGGTATTGCAAACAAATTATGTTTCCACGAAAGTGAATTGTCTGCTAAGAGTCCGCGTCTAAAAAACATTCCGGCTTCATGATACTTTGGCTGCGTATAATATTCATCTGCATCAACAAAAAGAAGAAGTTTACCCGCCTTTTGCAAATGCATCATTACTTTTTCTTCCGATTTATTCAAGGCATAAAATCCGCAAAAAGCAATATGATCAAATTCATTAAAGAAATTTTGCTGACTCATCGTTTCAACCACATAGCGCCATGCCATTCCTTCATAGCCTTGATTTTCCTTTTGCAAAACCGATTTAAATTCTTTATAAAGTAAGGGAAGTTGCTTCCAATACTTCAAGAAAGAATGTTGCAGTGGAGTATGCGTCGTTCCAATAAACTCCGACCAAAAAGCTTTGATGTACTCGGCCTCTTCGGCACCTGGTTCAAATCGTTCATCGAGTGTTCGCAAATCATAAATTTCTTCAAACAATTGATCCGCGTCAATAAGTTGTCGATCGATTTCATTAAAATCATCAATAATTTGCTGCCCGTAGGACATAAACGATCCAAACTCTTCCTCTCCAAAAAATTTGACATGGATAGCATAAAGTTTAAGCAATAAAGAAAGATCATCAAGCAGAAAAGGAGTATTCAATTTTCCAAGCAAATCACGAATGGGTAAAACCGTTGGCAGCCAACCAGCGGTTGCCTTTTGTTTAGCATATTCCTTCTTATACTCCTGACAAGCACGTTGAGTGGGGAAAATAACGAGCGTACGCCGAGGCGGAAGTTCGATAGTGGCATGTGCAATACTTTCTATAAAATTGAGCATATAAAAGCTAAATGATATTTTTTTAATATTAAGAATTGGTAAAAATAAAAAAAGCCCTTCGAAGGAAGGGCTTTAATTCAATATTTTTTAAATTTAATGTTTCACTACAAATTTACGAACAAAAGATTCATCATTTTGAGTTAAACGAAGGATATAAATTCCATTTTCCAAATGAGAAGTACTCATTTCAACACTATTTAATCCATATACCGTATTTATACTTTTAACTTCAATCACTTTACCCATCAAATCCATCATGGTAACTTCCGCCAATGAATTTTCATCGCCAATAAAATTAAGATTTAAAAAGTCTTGAGCAGGATTCGGGAATACCAAGAGATCAGTTGATGAATTCAATTTTTCAACATTTACATTTCCTTCCGTATATTCTGTTAACTCACTACTTCTAAAGGTAGAACCCGATGCATTCACAATTAAGTTATAGCAACTTGTAGTGCTAAATACGCCGGAATAACCAATTACTTTAACATAATAAGTAGCCGCAGTCGTTGTATTACGAATTATCGTTTCAGAAGAAGTTCCGCCTAGCTGAGAAATAGCCAACTGAGAACCAGAAGAATTGTAAAGAGTAAGATCATAATCAAACGGAAGCTGACTCAATACAACTTTAATATTAGTAGCACCGGCAACGGTAGTAAATTTAAACCAATCCTTATCCGTTGAAGTACCAATTAAAGCAGTAATGTTTGTATTTACAGCAATTGTTTTAGCCGCAGTTCTAGAGTTGTTTGCTTCATAACTATCCGTGCAAGCAGTAGCTGTGGTTGAAAAAGTAGATGAAGCGGAGAATGCACTTGAAGAAGTTGAACAATTCGCCTTTACTTGAAATTCATACGACGTACCAGCCGTTAAACCTGAAATTGCAAGAGAAGTTACTGAAGAAGTTCCGGCAATCCACGTAGCTGAAGACGTTGCTTTATACTGAACGTTATAGTTAGAAGCTCCAGAAACCGCACCCCAGTTTAGAGTAGCTGTAGTTGTTGTCACCGATGAAGCAGATAAACTTGCAGGTACACCACAAGAACCAGCAACCGGAGGTACACACCCTTGAGATGTTAACAACGAAGCACGGGTCGTATTTAATGAAGCAAGCATTCTGGTTTTTTGTCCAGTTGTAAACATATACATACAAGCATCATCTGTGTAATCCATGTAATTCATATGCAAATCTCCATTTGGACCATTGCTACAAGTCACCTTTGGGAAAGAAGGACATCCAAAATTTGAAGTTTGTTGAGTTGGCGTGTCCGTCACTTGATCATTGCCACAACTTGCATCTCCCCAGATATGACGAAGATTTAACCAATGACCTACTTCATGTGTTGCCGTTCTACCTTTGTTAAAGGGAGCTGCAGCGGTTCCTGTATTTCCAAAAGCAGAATGAAGTATTACTACACCATCGGTACTTGCCGTTCCTCCTGGAAATTGAGCATATCCTAATAAACCGCCACTTAAATTCCCTACCCAAATATTTAAGTAAGTACCTGCAGGCCATGCGTCAGATCCGCCATTAGCATTTCTCTTAATATTATCATTGGAAGAGAAAGAAGTAGTAGTAGTTGATTTACGAACAATTCCAGTAGTAGCATTTCCACTGGGATCACGTTGAGCCAAACAAAATTGAATTTCACAATCAGCAGCAAGTCCAGCGAAAACAGAAGGAAGTAAACTGATATCGCTATTCAACTTTCTAAAGTCAGCATTTAAAATATTCATTTGTGAGTTAACTTGTGCATCCGAAATGTTTTGGGTAGCCGTGTTGTAAACCACATGCACCACAACTGGAATCGTAACTACGGCAGCAACTTTATTTGCAGAATTCGAACTAATCCACTGGTTCGTTTCACGCTCTATAACTTGCATACGTTGTGCTGTAGATGGGTCTCGTTGCTCCATTTCATGCAAATGCTGCATGGTTCCACAGTTTCTGATATTCTGTGCTTGAACACTACCTGATAGCATCATTGCAGCTATCAACATTACTTGTTGAATTTTTCTCATAAGGTATTTTTAAATTGTTTTTTGATTTGATTGGGTCGAAAGTTGAAAAAATTCAACCAGACATTTCAAATATAAGTATTTGGTGAAAACAAACAAAACAAAAAATCACAAAAACGCACATTCCTTCTTTACAAAAATTTTAATTATTAGAAAAGCATAAGAAGTCTATTCTAACATATTCAAATAGTACAATTAACAGGCATTGTGGATAAAAAAAAGTTATTCTACAAATTTATAACCCACACCTCTTACCGATTGAAAATGCAAGGGACTAGATGGGTCTTTTTCGAAGTACTTGCGGAATGTAACAATAAAATTGTCGATAGTTCGAGTAGAAGGATAAATATCGTAACCCCACACCGTTTCCAAAATATGCTCTCTAGAAACCACTTCATTTTTTCGGTCAATTAACAGTTTTAGAAGGGTGCTTTCCTTTTTCGTCAAATTGATTTTTTCCCCAAGAGGGGTTCCAACAGACATCTCCGAAAAATTAATAAGGAAATTATCCAAGGTATAAGTACTTAAGTTTGGAGTTGTACTTTCACCGTTCCTGGAAGAACGCTTCAATAAAATTTGAACCCTGAGAAGTAATTCTTCCAAATTAAATGGCTTGGTAAGGTAATCATCCGCACCCATTTTCAATCCAGTAACTCGATCAGCGCTGCTGTGTTTAGCGGTAAGAAAAAGGACAGGAATTACTTCGTTTTCTAAACGGATGGCTTCACAAACCGTAAATCCATCCATCTCAGGAAGCATCACATCTAAAATGATAAGGTCAAATCGCTCTTGTTTAAATGTTTTTAAGGCCTTTTTTCCATCATTCGCCCACTGAACTTTATATCCCTCTAATTCAAGGTTTAGTTTAATGGTATCGGCCAGACTTTGCTCGTCTTCAACTAAAAGGATGCGTGTAGTGCTCATATTAAAATATCATTATTCTACAAATTTAGTATTCTTGCAAAATATCTTACAAGGAATTAAGAAGATTAATTATTTAGTTTCCACCAAATATGACATTGAACTGATAGTGCTATGATGAAAAACAGGGATCGCGTCCTTCTTTCAGTGCTGTTTGCCGCGCTATTTATTTTGGTACATGGTTATCAATTTAACAATGGTGACCAAGAGGAACATTTGCCTTACGTTTATCAATTAATTGATTCGAATTTATATCAGAACGATTACCTCGTTCCTTTGCAAACTTCACATTTTACAGTTCGATTTTATTTTGCCAAGCTCATTAGAGCAGGAGCTTACTTGCTTCCCATTCCGACCCTAGTTTTTCTTATTTACTTTATTTGTATTGGTACAATAGGGTGGGTAGTTTCAGAAATTACAGAGCGAATAAGTAAGAATCAAGTGACTGCGATGATAGCACCTTTGCTCATCATCCTATTTAACAATTTTACGGTAGGCGGAAATTCAATTATTGACGTTCAGCTCACTTGTACTGTAATTTCTATTGCAGTGGGTGCTGTGGCCTATTCCTACTTTATAAAAGGCAAAATGGTGTATACTTCTGTCTTTTGCGGTTTAGCTTCATTATTTCAATTATTAGCAGGACTACAATTATTCATTCTTTTAGTCATCTCTTCTTTTTTGATTGTAAATAAAAATAGATGGATTAATAGTTTAAAATATTTTTTAACTTATTTATTATTTGCTGGAGCCATGTTGTTTCCTTTGCTTTTAGTGCAATTTGGATCTTTAAGTTCACTCGAAAACGAGAAATATTTCAATATTTTATTCTACTTTAGGGCTTCTCATCATTATAATCCTTTTTGTTTTCCTTTGATGGATTATGTCAAAACCATTTTATGGTGGGGTATTATTTTGATTAGTATTCTATTTAGTTCTAGAAGACATCAACTATCTAATTATTCTATATTCATTCTCCTGACAACAATAGGATGTGTACTATATACTATTGGACTCACGCAATTGAATATCTATGCTATTGGGAAATTGCAATGGTTCAAAGCTACCATTTGGCCAACATTATTCGGAGCAATTCCCGTTTCGATTTACTTGGTAGAAATATTAAAATTTTCACCAGTCTACAAAAATTTAACAAAATGGAGAATTGCATTGTCATTTTGTATTGTATTCCTTTTGGTACTTATTTTCAATTCCGAAAATCTGCATTTTGATAAGTTAAAGTACAGATACAAATTGGGGAATTATCCTCAAAAAGATTTGGAGAAAATGCATCTTTGGATTGCTAAAAACACACCAATAGATGCAATATTTTTAAGTTTACCAGAAGATGATTCCTTTTTATGCGAAGCAAAAAGAAGTACACCTATTGGTTACAAAGGCATAATTCCACAACCCGATTTCATATTTCCATGGTATGAAAAGATGAAGAATATTTATGGTGTTGAGTTATCCGATAAAAAATGCAGGAAATTATTGGATGAAGCGAAATCAAAATACCATCATCGTCCCGATGAAATTATACAAACTGATGAAAAAATCGACTTTAGAATTTGGGATTTGAATCAAATTGATTCCAAGCATATACGATGGAATCAACTGATTCACAGAGAGGGGGCAATTTTACTGTTGACTTTTTCGAAGGAAAAAGTAATTTTATTGTAACCGAATACTTATTTTTCAATTGAATTTAGCTAATTTCATAGCTCCAAAACTCAATATTATAAAACAATAAAAAAATATTCATGAAAAAACGTCTATTCTTAGTGGGTTGTCTACTATCCTTTAGCTTGATAACTTCAGCACAACAAAGACTCGCCAATCCAAATAATCTCATGCAAAAAGAGATTACAAAGAGAACTTGCGGATCCGGTGTAATGGATGCTGATTACGAAAATTGGCTACAACCATTAATTCAACAACAAGCACAAAACAACAATAAAGGTTCTGCTGTTGTATTTAACATCCCTGTTGTTTTTCACGTACTACATAACGGAGTTAATGTAGGAGTTGGTTTAAATATTTCGGATGCGCAAATCCTATCGCAACTAGCAGTGTTGAATGAAGATTTCAGAAAATTGAATGCTGACACTGCAACCATACAAAGTGTATTCGCAGGTGTTGCTGCTGACTGTGAAATTAATTTTTGTTTAGCACAAACAAATCCTCAGGGTGGACTTACCACAGGAATTGATCGAATCAATTATACAACCCTTGGACCTACAACGCCTCCTTTTCAAAAATCATATATTGACGGTACCATCAAACCGAACACGATATGGAATACCAATAATTATTTGAACATTTGGGTAGTTCCAGATTATAATGATAACGGTTTTGATATTTTAGGTCATGCTACTTTTCCTGCTGGCAGCGGACTTTCAGGCTTATCGGCACCGTTTGGCACTGCAACTACAGATGGAGTTGTAGTTTGGTATAAATCCTGTGGCCGAGTTGGTAATGTACAGTTTCCCTATCATAAAGGAAGAACTGCTACTCATGAAATTGGCCATTGGTTAGGACTTCGCCATATTTGGGGAGATGCTACTTGTGGAAATGATTTTTGTGGTGATACCCCAACGCAGCAAACTGCCAATTTCGGATGTCCAGCGTATCCTCATGTAACTTGTAGTAACGGACCCAATGGTGATATGTTCATGGATTTTATGGATTATGGTGATGATTTGTGTTTGAAAATGTTTACTGCAAACCAAAAAGCTAGAATTCAAACGGTAATGAGTAATTCTCCAATGCGTGTTGCATTATCACTCTCTACAACTTGCAATCCGCCTGTTGTTGCAGCTCCTGTAGCTAATTTTTCGGCGAGTAATACCATAATTACAGCTGGTGGAACAATTAACTTCTCTGACTTAAGCACAAATGTACCAACAGGATGGGCATGGACTTTTACAGGTGGAAATCCATCAAGTTCAACCACACAAAATCCAACGAATATTGTTTATGCAAACCCAGGCACTTACACTGTAAGTTTAGTTGCAACGAATGGTTCAGGAAGTGATACAGAAACAAAAACAGGTTATATTACTGTAAATCCATCTGGAACTTTAAGTTGCGATACCATCACCAATTTTGATGTAGTTAATCACACTCCATCAATTCTAGGTTCAAGTGGCTGGGGTTATGTAAGTGGTCATAATGATTATTTAGATGTTGCAAAAGCAGATAAATACACGGTTGTTGGTACCAATCAAACCATAGATGGAGCTTATTTTGTCTTTGGAATTGGATCAAGTTCCGGAACAGGTCAGGTGGCTACCGTTACTGTATGGGATGATAATGGAGCTGCGGGTAAACCAAACACAGCTTTAGGAACTGCAACTGTTTTATACGATTCTATTGCTGCAGGTGCATTAGCAGGCTCATTAACTTGGGTTGATTTTGTACCAAATATTGCTGTGAGTGGTGATGTTTATGTAGGAATTCAATTTGGCTATAATCCGGGCGATACGCTAGCTATTGTTCATTGTCAGGATGGAGAAATTACAGTTGGAACATCATGGGAAAAATGGAGCGATAATACTTGGCATCCATATAACGAAGTTACCACTGGATGGGATATTGAAGTAGCTCAATTAATATTACCAGTTATTTGTCCATTCGTAGGAGTGAATGAAAATTCACCAAGTTTCAAAATGAATTTATTCCCAAATCCTGCCAATACGAACTTGAATTTAGTTATTCCGAATCAAATTGGCTCAGGGAATTTACAAATTCGTGTACTGACCACATTGGGAACAAACGTACTTACTGATAAATTAAGTTTCGTTCAAAACGGGATTTATAAAGTCGATGTGAGTTCTTTGTCACAAGGTTTTTATTTCTTAGAAGTAATTACTGAGTATGGTCGCCAAATAGAGAAATTCCAAATTTCGAAATAGTTTACTATTTATAATATTCCTATTAAAAGGGCTAAGCAATCATGCTTAGCCCTTTTTAATTACAAATCAATAGCTTATCTATTTGACATGGGCTTCATTTCTTCGTACTTTTGTACACTCTATGCATCTTCAACACACGCGCCATTTCTGTATTCTAATTGTTATTTGTTCTTGTTTTATTTCAAGCCTTTTAACGGCTCAAACTCGTTGCTTGACGCATGAAGTGCATCAAAAGAAAATGGCAACAGATGCTCTTTATCGCAAAAATTTCGATCAAGAAAATAATCGAAGTTTGCCAAGTAGAATAAATGCTACCTCGATGGTAGATACTACGATTACGATTCCAGTTGTGATTCATGTTTTATATAATTCAATCCAACAGAACATTAGTGATGAAGAAATTCAATCGCAAATTGACATTCTTAATGAAGATTTCGCTGCAAATAATGCGAGTTCTTTAGATGTACCTTCAGATTGGATAAATTTAATAACTGATAGTAAAATCAGATTTAAACTTGCACAAAGAGATCCAACAGGAAATAACAGTAACGGAGTGATTCGAGTTTCCAGTGCTATTTCTGAATATCCAATTTTCGACCCTGCCATTTACAGTACTTCATTAGGTGGTTCCGATGCATGGCCACGATCAAAATATTTGAATATTTGGGTGTGTCAACTAGAAGGAAATGCATTAGGATATGCTAATTTTCCAGGCTCGAGTGCTAATCAAGATGGTGTTGTCATCAACTACAAAGCTTTTGGAAGAAACGGAATTGCCAAAGCACCTTATAATTTTGGAAGAACGTGCACACATGAAATTGGACACTGGCTCATTCTGTCGCATATTTGGGGTGATGATAATAATGACTGCTCAATAAATGATTTTCCAAGTCCACTTCAAATAATTGATGACACTCCAAATCAAGAAGGACCCACTTTTCGTTGCCAGCGTTTTCCTGAACTTGACAATTGTTCTGCAACATCACCGGGAATTATGTATATGAATTTCATGGATTATACCGACGATAAGTGCATGATGTTTTATACTCCCGGTCAAATTTTCAGAATGAGAACTACCTTGAATGGGATCAGAGATTCTTTGAAAATATCTAACGGTCATGTATTACCGAATTTATACACCTCAGATGTAGCCATTGATTCTGTACTGAATCCCGTTAGAATTGCAACTAAATTGTGTTTAGATCCCATCGTAAGAATTCAGAATAACGGCACTGCAGCATTATCTGATATATCCATCATTTATGGATTACAATCAGGTCTTCAAAAAACTTTTCAATGGACTGGAACGTTATTACCTGGTGAATCTAATCAAGTTACTTTACCCACTATAGGTGTAAACGCAGGCTCGCAAGTAATGGAATTTAGAATCATTGGATCAGACGATGTACTGGTGAATAATTACATCAGCGCTGGATTTAAAGTGAATAATGCCTCAACTTCTAACTGTAGTGGAGCTAATCTTCTTGCTTATCCTAATCCAGTGACCTCTCAGCAAGGAATATGTATTAAGTCGCAAAATAAGCAGAGTCAATTAAGTTGGGTTCGTGTTTATAATGCGCTTGGACAATTAACATCTGAAAAGAGAATAATGGTAAATCCAGGCGACGGAATTCCCATTGATCTCACTGATTTCAGAGGTGGAGTTTATTTCATAAATGTTGAAGGGGACCTCTATTCAGAAAGTGTTCGTTTCATTTATATTCCTGGAGAAAATCCAACTGCAGGACCAGAAAATTGCAATTAAAGATGAATCAAACCAACATCCAACATATTATTCAACACGGCACAAAGGAATTAAAAGCGATTGCTCAAAAGGTAAAAGCCAATGAGCGTATCACTGATGATGATGCTTTATACCTATACAATGAAGTAGATGTTGCCACCTGTGGTGTATTGGCTAATTATCGTCGAGAGCAAAAAAATGGTTTAAACACTTACTTCAATCGCAACTTTCATATTGAGCCGACCAATGTTTGTGTATTCTCTTGTAAATTTTGCTCTTATTCGCAAGATTATAAGCATAAAGAAGAAGGCTGGGAGTTGAGCAAAAATGAAATGCTCGACAAAGTAAAAGCATATGATGGGATTCCCATAACCGAAGTACATATTGTTGGCGGAGTACATCCTAAATTAGATTTAAATTTCTTTGCTGAATTACTTTCAGATATACGAGCTTATCGCCCCGAATTGCATATTAAAGCATTTACGGCTGTTGAATTAGATTACATGTTTCGTAAAGCTAAAATGACAGCATTAGAAGGCATGCAATTTTTAAAAGATAATGGTTTAGGTTCCATTCCAGGTGGGGGAGCAGAGATTTTTGCATCCGAAATAAGAGAAAAAATTTGTGCTGATAAATGTGATGCCGACCGATGGTTGGAAATTCATGAAGCTACCCATCAATTAGGATTAAAAAGCAATGCTACCATGTTGTATGGACACATAGAAACCGTGGAGCATCGCATCGATCACATGAAACGGTTACGTGACTTACAAGACAAAACTGGAGGCTTCCAAACCTTTATTCCACTCAAGTTTCGCAACATGGACAATGATATGGATGATGTTATTGAAAGCACATTACAAGAAGACCTTAAAGTATTTGCCATTTCTCGTATTTATCTCGACAATTTCGATCATATAAAAGCATATTGGCCGATGATTGGTAGGAGTACTGCTCAATTAACACAATCGTTTGGTGTGGATGATTTAGACGGGACCATAGATGATAGCACAAAGATTTATTCAATGGCAGGGGCAGAAGAACAAGTTCCCGTTTTATCGACGAAAGAATTGGTAGATTTAATTTCACAAGCTGGAAGAATTCCGGTGGAGAGGGATACCCTCTACAATGTTGTTTAAATAAACCAGATAAGTATCTGGTTTATTTAAACAACATTGTAGAATTCAGTCCCGATAGCTATCAGAATTAAGATTTAAAAGTTAGGAATTGAAAATTACTTTTTGAGAAATATTTTTATTCTTCTTTTCGACGATACAGGTATTGAAATACGAACACCGTAATTGTGTAAGTACTCACTAATTCTTAATTCTGAATTCTTAATTCTTAATTCTTAATTAATCAGCTGCTCTTTTCAAGAGGAAAATTGCGATAATCGTAAAGAAAATATTTGGAATCCAAACGGCTAACCACGCTGGTAAATTACCGTTGGTTGCAAAAGTTTGACTTATTTGCATAAACATAATGTAAGTAAAGCTTAAGAGAATTCCTACACCAATCTGCACACCAATTCCGCCTCTTACTTTTCGGCTCGATAGCGAGACTCCCATAATTGTTAAAATAAATGTAGCGAAAGGATAGGAGAATCGACGATACTTTTCGACGAGATAGAACGGTACTTCTTCCGATCCACGTAATATTTCTTGATCGATGTATTTGTTTAATTCTGGCGTATCCATCGTCTCTACGAAATTATCACGACGATTAAATTCACCAGGATAGAACGCCAAAGAAGTGTCCATGCGAAATCCAGTAGAGATGACTTCCTCCATTCCCTTAATTTCTCGTGTAAAATAATTTTCAATAGTCCATTTGTTTTTCAGACTATCCCAAAAAATTCTTTCGGAGAGCAGTTTAAAATTCAAACTTCCATTTTCAATTCGTTCGTACGAAAATTGATAGCCAATCTTATCAAAGTTATTGTAACTTTCAAAATAGATGAATTGTCCGGGTGCTATTTGGCGATGAACGTGTTTATTTTTATAGACGAATGGATTTTTAATATACTTCGTTTCAAACGCAATTCTCGAGGTATTCGAGTGTGGAAGAACATAATTATTCAAATAAAAACTAATCCCAGCCAAGAACAATGCAGCTACTAAATAGGGAACCAACAATCTTTTAAAACTAATTCCACTCGCCAAAATGGCAATGATCTCGGTTTGACCGGCCATCTTAGAAGTGAAAAAGATCACAGAAATAAAAATAAACAATGGACTAAATAAATTCGCGAAAAAAGGAATGAAGTTGAGGTAGTAGTCGAAAACAATGGCTTTCATAGGAGCTTCCTTCTCCAAAAAATCATCAATCTTTTCACTGATATCAAAAACGATGGCAATGGATATGATCAACGCCAAGGCGAAAAAGAAAGTCCCGAGGAACTTTATGATGATATACCGATCTATGATTTTAATTTTCACTTTGCAAATATAAGGCTTCGTAAATTAGTATTTTGTGTTGTAACAATTTCATCCTAGAGAATACCATCAACATAGCATGAAACAAATATTCATTAAAGTCGCCGACTCACTTTTTTAACCATTTCATCTTTCCAAGCTACGAAATTGCCTTCCAGAATTTGATTGCGGGCTTCTGTTACGAGCCACAAATAGAACCCAAGGTTATGAAGAGTAGCGATTTGAGCGGCTAACATCTCTCTGGAGATATGAAGGTGGCGCAAATAAGCTTTAGAATAGGTTCTGTCTACATAGCCAACTCCATCATCTTCTAATGGACCTAAATCATTCTTCCACTTTTCATTTTTGATATTGATAATTCCATTTCTAGTAAAGAGCATTCCATTCCGTGCATTTCGAGTAGGCATTACACAATCAAACATATCTACACCACGAGCAATTCCCTCTAAAATATTAGCCGGTGTTCCAACGCCCATCAAATAACGTGGCTTATCCGTTGGTAAAATGTCGGTTACTAAATCGGTAAGTTGGTACATGTCTTCAATTGGTTCACCCACCGACAATCCACCAATCGCATTTCCAATTCGATCCATGGAGCTAATAAATTCTGCACTTTGCTTACGTAAATGAGGATAAGTACTTCCTTGAACAATGGGGAAAAGACTTTGCTTGTATCCATATAACGGCTGATTCGCGTCCATGTGTTTACAACAACGCTCCAACCAACGGTGAGTAAGCTCCATTGATTTTTTTGCTGCTTTCTCCTCGCAAGGATAGGGAGTACACTCATCAAAAGCCATGATGATATCACCCCCAATACTTCGTTGAATATCGATGGCTCTTTCGGGAGAAAACAAATGTTTTGATCCATCAATATGCGAAGTAAACTGAACACCTTCCTCTTTAATTTTTCGTATTTCGCTTAAAGAAAAAACTTGATAGCCGCCACTATCGGTGAGGATCGGTCGGTCCCAATTCATAAATCCATGCAAGCCGCCTGCTTTCTCCAACAACTCTGTGCCAGGACGTAAATACAAATGATAAGTATTGCCCAAAATTATTTGCGCTTTCACATCCTCTTTCAATTCTCGCTGATGCACACCTTTCACGGTTCCAGCCGTACCAACGGGCATAAAAATGGGCGTTTGGATTTTACCATGTGCTGTCTCAATTTCTCCAGCACGCGCTTTCGATTTATTATCAGTATAGAGTAGTGTAAATTTTTCCATTTTCAATTTCACTTTATGAGGTTGGTTTTACATCATCCATTAAATCCCGAATGGCTACGGAAGCACAAGCCGCACCAAAAGTAGCAGGAAGATAGGAGATTGTTCCGTAAGCTGATTTTTTAAAACGTGTGCCATCAGTCATCATTAATGATTCTTTTATGACGGCTTCTGTTGAGTAAACGGCTTTCACACCGCTTCTAATTCCAAGTTGTGCTAATCGCTTTCGTACATATTGTGCAAATGGACAGATGCGTGTATTTCCAATATCATCGATCAATAGTTTCGTAGGATCCACTTTTCCGCCTGCGCCCATGCTGCTCACAATTCTCAACTTATGTTTTAAGGCAGATGCAATTATGGTTGTTTTTGGAGTAATGCTATCGATGGCTTCCACAACATAATCAAAAGGTTGTGCCATCATCAATTCATCAATAACTTCGGGCATTAGAAAAGATTGAATACAATTTATTTTTATGGATGGATTTATTGCTTTTAATCGTTCCTCCATCAACAAAGCTTTCGATTGTCCAATGGTGGTTGCTAAGGCAGGAAGTTGTCGATTAATATTGCTTGCATCTACTTCATCACCATCAATGATGGTCATTTCACCTACGCCTGCACGAGCAATAAACTCCGCTGCAAAGGATCCAACGCCTCCTAAACCGATCACGAGTACATGTGCTTGTTCTAATCTTTCTACTGTTGATTTTCCAATCAACAATTCCGTTCGAGAAAGCCACTTACGATCCTGCATAATTAAATACTCTTTTAAAGTTAGTAAATAAATTATCTTTCATTACTTCCAAATTTTCATTGCGGATGTTTGCTGCTTTCGAGTACAATTCATCCATGCTTATCTCTTTATTATCCGACTCCAAGAAAAATTCATTCGAGGGAATATTTTTCAGCACTTCCAAGATGGGTGATTCAGACTTCAATAGATCCCCGCCGAAAGAAAGTAATATTCTTTGGTCGAGTAGGGAAGAAGCAATATTTTCATTCCTGTAAAATCCGTGAATGATCCAATGCTGCTTTGGTTGAATTTTTTTATGCAATTCTATTACTTCTTGAAATGCACGAACACAATGGATGATTAATGGTTTTTGAATAGACTCAGAAAGTTCAATCATAGCAGTAAACACATCCATCTGTAACGAAAAAGGAGTTTCACAAACTTTATCGAGTCCAGATTCACCGATTGCTAATACCGCCGAATGCTGCACTTCCTTTCTCATTTTTTCCAACTTTTCCTTCCATGAACTTTCTTGGATATACCATGGATGAAATCCAACAGAATAAAACCTATGAGCAGGTTCAGCTTTAAATTCTCCTGCGTGAACATGCTGTATGCTGATCACATTTTCATCTTGAGCTAGATGGGTATGAACATTTATGAACTTACACATTCTTCTGATCTTGATAAAAACGTTCGATCAATAATTCATTACGATAAATATTTTTAAGCGTCCATTCTTTTCTTATTTCATCTTTCTCCTCAGCTGATAATTTCCAATTTACAGCATCCGTTCTTCTCAAACGACTTGAAATATCTTGCAACAAAATCGCTGCAGCCACTGAAATATTTAGGCTCTCCGTAAATCCGTGCATGGGAATTTTAACAAACACATCGGCTTCGGCTTTCACCACCTCTGAAATACCAACATTCTCTTGTCCCATTACAATAGCTATGGGCTGATGTAAGTCGAGCTCATGAATATCTATACTCCCCGAATGTGGAGAAGTAGCTATAATTTTATAGCCCTTCGCTTTCAACGATTGGATACAATCCATCGATTTTGAACCGACCTCTTTGTATTTAAAAATGCTCAACCATTTATGAGCTCCTTGTAATACTTTCTTTGCAGCTTTAAATCGATTTTCATTTTCGATGACATGAACATCCTGAATCCCAAAACACTCGCAAGTACGAATTACAGCATTGGCATTATGTGCGTCAACAATATTCTCTAACACGCAGGTAATATGTCGGGTTCTTTCTGCTAGTACTTCTTCAAATCGAACTTTTCGATCATCCGATATAAAGCCCTGTAAATAAGCAAGAAGAGCAGGAGAAACCTCGTTGGGCTGCGTTTTTTTCACACTACAAAGATGAAAAATTTAATGGAGGTAAATAGGTGTCTAATTAAATGAAATGGGAAGGAAACATAAGTAAAAGGACGCATGGGAAAATGTCTCGCAGAGATATCTATAGTTAAAACCAAATTTTATTTTATTACTCCCTCTCCCCTGGAGAGGGCTGGGGAGAGGCTTGAACATTAATTTGACTACTCTATCTTTATTATTCGAACATTAGCTTTTAAACGCAGGAATTTTCTCGCTAAGGCGCAAAGCCGCAAAGTTTTGTTGACAAAATTTTCTCGCAAAAACCTCATTTGGAAGACAAGCGCAAGGTCGCAGAGTTTAAATGTCTCGCATCAATCGATCACGGTTAAATACAATCAATCACCACATTTGCCTTGAAAAAATGAAGAAATTGCCTTTTTCAATAATTACCTCATTTACATTACGGAAAATGCGTAATATTGTAAAATGGATCAAAACCAAAATCCCTTCCCCGTGATCAGTTATCAGGGTCCCGAAAACTTTTGTGACCGTGAACAAGAAACAGAACGATTATTAGAAGCCATTCGCAACGGTCGCAATACAACGTTGACGGCCTTACGAAGAATGGGGAAGACGGGATTGATCCAACACGTTTTTGAAAAACTCAAGAGCAAGAAAGGAATAAAAACTTTCTACATTGATTTATATCCCACTCAATCGCAAGCGGACCTCATTCGTTATTTAGCAAAATATACACTGGGAAAACTGGATGCGAATCACATCAAATTGATGCGCGATCTCAGCAATTTCTTTACGCATTTGCGGCCAGTAATACAGTATGATCCTGTGAGTGGTGCACCAGCCATTGAATTTACATTGGATGCAAATTTTCAAGCAGAGCATAGTCTTGATCAAATCTTTTCTTACATGGAAAGAAGCGGACAAAATATTGTGATTGCCCTCGATGAATTCCAACAAATTACCGAATACAAAGAGAAGAATACTGAAGCGTTACTTAGAACTTTTGTTCAGCGATCAAAAAATATCCGTTTCATCTTTTCTGGGAGTCATAGCAGCATCCTACAAGCGATGTTTAGTGATCATGGTCGACCTTTTTATCAAAGTACGGACATGATGGAATTAGGACCCATTGAACACGAAAAGTATGTAGCGTTTATCACCAAAAAATTCGCAGAATCAAAAAGAAAAATATCCATTGAAAGTACCGACCGTATTTTAGATTTTTGCAGACATCATACGTATTATATTCAGTTGGTTTGCAATCGACTTTTTGCTCGTGGAATTAAGAATCCGGATGAATGGTATGTAGAAAGATTATTTCAAGAAATATTGCAGGAAAACAAATCGGTTTATTTCAATTACCGAAAACTACTTACCAGTAATCAATGGAATTTATTGAATGGTATTGCAAAAGAAAAAGGTGCAAAAAAAGTGATGAGTGGAGAGTTCATTAAGATGTATGATTTAGGATCAGCTAGCTCTATACAAACCGCTTTATTAGCCCTTCAAGAAAAAGAAATGGTATTTGAAGAAGATGGGTTATGGTATGTATATGATGTTTTTTTAAGTCGGTGGTTGGAGGAATAGCTACAAGTAGCTGCAAGCCTCTAGCTTCAAGCTGCAAGAAGCTGCAAGCTGCAAGAAGGTAAACTTGTAGCGTAAGCTTGTAGCTTGTAGCCTGAAGCTTGAAGCTTGAAGCCATCCTCCAATCACATATTTCGTCGATACTGACCACCCACCTCAAAAAGGGAAGAAGTGATTTGTCCGAGAGAACAGTACTTTGCAGCTTCCATCATCGTGTCAAACATGTTCTCATTGCAAATGGCACTCACTTGCAAGTTGCGTAACAGTTCCTTCGTTCTATCAGAATTTCGTGTATGTAAGTCTTGAAGCATTTTAATTTGATACTCCTTCTCTTCTTCGGTTGCACGAATCACTTCTTTAGGCATTACGGTTGGCGAACCTTTGCTACTCAAGAAAGTATTTACTCCGATGATTGTAAATTCACCAGTATGTTTTAAGGTCTCGTAGTACAAAGATTCCTCTTGAATTTTTCCACGCTGGTACATCGTTTCCATAGCACCTAAAACACCGCCGCGCTCTGTAATGCGGTCAAACTCTAACAACACAGCTTCTTCCACCAAGTCGGTTAATTCCTCAATCACAAACGCTCCTTGTAACGGATTTTCATTCTTTGCTAACCCTAACTCTCGGTTAATAATTAATTGTATAGCCATAGCTCTTCTAACGCTTTCCTCTGTAGGAGTAGTGATGGCTTCATCGTAAGCGTTGGTGTGAAGTGAATTACAGTTATCATAAATTGCATACAAAGCTTGCAACGTTGTACGGATATCATTGAAATCAATTTCCTGCGCATGTAACGATCGTCCCGATGTTTGAATATGATATTTTAACATCTGACTTCTTTCCTTGGCATTGTATTTTATCTTCATCGCCTTCGCCCAAATTCGTCGAGCTACACGACCTATAACGGCATACTCCGGATCAATTCCATTGCTGAAAAAGAAGCTAAGGTTAGGAGCAAAGTCGTTAATATCCATTCCCCGACTTGCATAAAACTCAACATACGTAAATCCATTCGCTAATGTAAAAGCCAATTGTGTAATTGGATTCGCACCGGCTTCTGCAATATGGTAACCAGAAATAGAAACCGAATAAAAATTGCGAATCTTGTTGCGAATAAAATAGTCTTGCATATCGCCCATCAAACGCAAAGCAAATTCAGTACTGAAAATACAAGTGTTTTGCGCTTGATCTTCTTTTAAGATATCAGCCTGAACTGTTCCACGCACTTGCGCCAACGTATCTGTTTTTATTTTTGCATACACATCAGCAGGCAACACTTGATCACCGGTTACACCCAATAACATCAACCCTAACCCATCATTTCCTTTAGGTAAATCACCTTGATAGGAGGGACGAGGACTATTTTTCCTTTTGAAGATTTCATTGATCTTCTCTTGCACCATCACTTCTTGTCCATGCTTTTTGATGTATAATTCGCATTGCTGATCGATGGCTGCATTCATAAAAAAACCAGTTAACATCGCGGCTGGACCATTAATCGTCATGCTTACCGAAGTTTTTGGATCGGCTAAATTAAATCCAGAATACAATTTCTTGGCATCGTCTAAACAGCAAATACTCACTCCTGAATTACCAATCTTTCCATAAATATCTGGACGGTAATCGGGATCATTTCCATAGAGTGTAACAGAATCAAAAGCAGTACTCAATCGATGAGCAGGCATACCTAAAGAAACATAATGGAAACGACGATTGGTACGTTCAGGTCCACCTTCGCCCGCAAACATACGCGTAGGATCTTCGCCTTCACGCTTGAATGGAAACACACCCGCAGTATATGGATACTCTCCAGGAAAATTCTCTTTCAACATCCACTTCAATTGATCACCCCAAGCTTCAAAAGTAGGAACCGATATTTTAGGAATACGTGAATGAGAAAGCGATTCGTACCAAGTTTGAATTTTAATTTCCTTATCGCGCACTTTGAAAATATAAAAATCAGATTTATAAGCAGCCACTTTAGTTGGAAAGGCTTGCAATAACTTTTTGTTCTGCCCATCTAACCGCAACTCCCATTCTGCATACGCCGACTTCAATGTATTTATAGCTGCATCCTTCTCTTTTACATCTACACTGTTCAAAGCATCCATTGCTTGCTCCATGCTATACAGTTTTTGAGCAACTTTAGATTGTTCGTTGGTCCAGTCGTTATACTGACGATTACTCTCTGAAATTTCACTCAAATAACGTGTACGATGAGGTGGGATGATGTAAATCTTCTCACTCATTTCATCGGTACTTGTAAAAGTAGTTTTAAGATTAGTACCCGTTTTTGCCACTAAAAGATCCATCACCTGCTTGTATAGTTTATTCATGCCCGGATCATTGAACTGAGAAGCGATGGTTCCATAAACAGGAAGTGTATCGTCATCTGCATCCCACAATTGGTGATTGCGTTTGTATTGCTTCTTCACATCACGTAACGCATCCAAAGCGCCACGCTTATCGAATTTATTTAAGGCAATCACATCGGCAAAATCCAGCATGTCAATTTTCTCTAACTGTGTGGCAGCACCGTACTCGGGCGTCATCACATAAAGCGACATATTGCTGTGTTCGGTAATCTCGGTATCACTCTGACCAATTCCGGAAGTTTCCAAAATGATCATATCATATCCAGCAGCCTTCACAATATCCAGCGCTTCTTGCACGTGCTTCGACAATGCCAAATTACTTTGACGTGTTGCCAACGAACGCATATAAACACGATCGTTATTGATGGCGTTCATTCGAATTCTATCTCATAAAAGGGCGCCACCTTTTTTTCTTTTAGATGGATCTACCGAAACGATAGCAATCGTTTTATCCTTAAAATCGATGAGGAAACGTCGCACTAACTCATCCACCAAACTCGATTTACCAGCGCCACCAGTACCCGTGATGCCGAGTACGGGAGCTTTGGAATTATCCGCAGCCTTTTTAATTTCGGT
>JANOPQ010000115.1:0-5767 GCA_031421935.1 Bacteroidota bacterium
TCAGGAACACCCGAAAAAAAACTATAATATATTTTACCATTTGGACCCAACTTTAACGCTCCACCCCAATCAGGATTCGAATTGATAACTAATGTGTCGGCACTCGCTAGGAAATTAAGACTATTAAAGTCGAATTGAACCAAAATAGACAAATCTTGAGCAGCGCCTTGATAAAGTAAACTTGTATAAAGTTTACTTTCGTCAGGAGAAATTTCAAAATCCCAAAATCCTACAAAGTTTCCAGAAGGCGTTGAATATATTTGTCTATTCGATAAAATTCCAGTACATCTATCGAAATCGTACCTTTCAATGGTTCCATTGGGAGCAACGTTAAATAGATGTTCTCCACTTAAACTAAACTTTAATCGAAAGGCTGATTGCAATGAAACATTGGCACCAATAAACTGAGTAGGGTTTGTTGTCACACCAGACGGACTAATCAAGTATGCCGTAATATCATTAGTTGGCACCGACTTCCAACTTCTTGCTAATACCCACCAATCTCTTCCATTACCGTGCTTAACAGCGGTAATCCCATCAGTAATAGTATCATTTCTTAGTTGAACATTCTTCTGAACTACTTTCCCTAATCCTCCATTAAATGATAGATCCACAATTGAGTAATATAATCCATGGTTTAGCGTGGTTACACCAGCAGAAAAAATGTAAAAGCGATTGGAATTGACTGGATCTGGAACAATAATCATTTCTTGATACCATAGAGATCCGATTAATGAATCTCCACTTTGCATTGTATTATGATTCTTGTCAATTACATTGCCATACCTACCTACAGAAATTCCATTCATCCAATAAGCCCAATTAGGAGCACCACAATAAAATAACAGATCACCTACACTATCACAAATACTTGCACAAGTTCCACGTACACGCAGTATACTACTTGAGGGTTGAGGATTAGCGAGATTTTTAAAATCAATGGCCGCGCTGTCTCCAAATGCCCAATAACGGTCTGTGAATTGAGCTGAAAGTGACGTTGTAAATAATATGAAAAATAGGAGGAGACGAGGCATGTGATATTGGATGTGGATATAAAGCTAGGCAATTATTGAATGATTAATTTAATCATTTCCAAATCGAACGTTTTAATTTTATGGACATGACCCCAGCGGGGTCAAACCTCAATAGAAAAGAAATTGCATTTTTTTACCCTGACCCCAGCGGGGTCACACAACCACGCGAGAACCAATTCCGATGTTCATCGACGATGTGCAACCCCGCTGGGGTTGGGCTGTAATTTTTCTTGCGCTTCGCTAATGGGGTGGAACCCCGCTGGGGTTCACGGATTAAACTAATTTTTTTTGCGACAAAAAAAATGCATCAAAGAGCAATTGGCGCAATTTCATTTTGCACATGACCCCAGCGGGGTCAAACCTCAATAGAAAAGAAATTGCATTTTTTTACCATGACCCCAGCGGGGTCACACAACCACGCGAGAACCAATGCCGATGTTCAACGAAGCTGTTCAACCCCGCTGGGGTTGGGGTATGTTTTTTTGTCGCGTTGCTAATAATATTAAACCCCGCTGGGGTTTTTCTGCAAATGATTTCTTTTCCTAGAAGTTCTTGTTTTGTCAATTGCAAAAAGCAGGTCACGTTGTGGCGCTCTCGTAATTGATCTATCGACTCATTAAAATACAATTCGAATTGAGACTTTAGAGTGAGTGTGAGTCCCGATAGCTATCGGGAGAAGAAAAACAGTCCCGATAGCTATCGGGAGAGCAACACCGCTCTCGCCCGATAGCTATCGGGACTGTTGCTCTTTCTGTTTTGTACCCGGGACGGGAGTCGAACCCGTACAGCTGTAAGGCCACAGGATTTTAAGTCCTGCGTGTCTACCAATTCCACCACCCGGGCAAAAGTTCCAATATGATTTTATTGGAGGTGCAAAAGTAATCGATTTATCAATTACTTAATCAAAAAAATAGCCTCCGAAGTTGGAGGCTTATTCTTTTGGAGCGAAAGACGAGATTCGAACTCGCGACCCCGACCTTGGCAAGGTCGTGCTCTACCAACTGAGCTACTTTCGCTTACTATTTTGATTTTGCTCTACCTCCCGATAGCTATCGGGATGAGCTACTTTCGCTTATAATTCCACTGTTTAACTACTTGAACGAAATTCAGCCAAGAAGTTTCACAAGGGGATGCAAAAATAAGGTTTAATTCGGGTAGAAATCAAATGATCAGGCATTTAATTTCACTTTCTCTCTCGAAATCAGCTTTTTAATTTCACTTAGCTTCATTAATGCTTCAACAGGAGTGAGCGTATTGATGTCGGTTTTGAGGATTTCGTCTCTTATTTGCTCTAAAACAGGATCATCAAGCTGGAAGAAGCTCAATTGCAATTCGTCCTTTTGTTGCTCATGAGCCGCTACTTTTATTAATTCGCTGTGACTGTGCGTGGCTTCTAATGTTTCGAGCATTTGCTGGGCACGCTTTAGCACTTGCGCTGGCATCCCAGCCATTTTAGCGACATGAATTCCAAAACTATGCTCACTACCTCCTGGCACTAACTTTCTTAAAAACAATATTTGGTTTCCACTTTCTCGAATGGCTACGTTATAATTTTTGATGCGTGGAAATTCTTCTGCCATCTCATTCAATTCATGATAATGTGTGGCGAATAATGTTTTGGCTCTCGATTGTGGATGTTCATGCAAGAATTCTGCAATGGCCCATGCGATGGAAATACCATCGTAAGTACTTGTTCCTCTTCCAATCTCATCTAACAATACCAAACTGCGATTTGAAATATTATGTAAGATGCTCGACGTTTCATTCATCTCGACCATGAAGGTAGATTCGCCTTGCGATAAATTATCTGAAGCACCTACGCGCGTGAAAATTTTATCGACGATACCAATTTCCGCTTTTGATGCTGGAACAAAACAACCCGACTGAGCCATCATCACTATTAATGCCGTTTGACGCAATACGGCGGATTTACCAGACATATTCGGACCCGTAATCATGATGATCTGTTGCTTTTCATTGTCGAGAAAAACATCGTTGGGAATATATTTTTCTCCTAATGGTAATTGCTGTTCCAAAACAGGATGTCGACCGCCTTCAATTTTCAAACTCAACGATTCGTTCATAGATGGCTTCACATAGCCATTTTTATTCGCCACCGTTGCATAACTACATAAACAATCGAGGCGCGCTAGCTCACCTGCATTTTGTTGCAAAGCGGGAATATAATCGAGAAGAAATTCTAGCAACTCTGCATACAATTTTTCTTCGATGGTTTGCATTTTCCCTTCCGCCCCTAAAATTTTCTCTTCGTAAATTTTTAATTCTTCGGTGATGTAGCGCTCAGCATTCGTTAAGGTTTGCTTGCGCGTCCATTCGGTGGGAACTTTACTTTTATGCGAATTACTTACTTCAATATAATATCCAAAAACATTATTGAAAGCAATTTTTAAATTCGTGATTCCCGTTTTCTCAATCTCTCTTCTTTGAATTCCAAGCAAATAATCTTTTCCTTCAAACGCTAATTGTTTTAGTTCATCAAGTTCTGCATGAAAACCAGTTTTAAAAGTTCCGCCTTTGGTGAGTACTGCAGGAGCTTCTTCTGACAAAGCTTTTTCCAGATGTGTAATTAATTCATGACAAGGCTGGAGTCGATCGGAGATGGCCAAAAATCCTTTTTGTTTGGCACCTTTCAATTGCACCTTGATAGGTTCGATGTGCAGTAAAGATTTTTTCAATTGCAACGCCTCACGCGGACCCAATTTACGAATTGCGATGCGAGAAGCTAAGCGTTCGAGATCACCAATACTTTTTAATAAAGATTGAATCCCTTCTAACAAATCGGCGTTCTTCGTTAACTCCTCAACGTTATCATGACGCTCGTTAATAGCGACGAGTTCTTTCAAAGGAAGCAGTAACCATCTTCGCATCATTCGACCACCCATAGGCGATACCGTTTGATCGAGTACATCCAACAAAGTGCGCGCGTTTTCATGAGGAGAATTTACTAACTCCAAATTCCGAATGGTGAAACGATCGAGCCATACGTAGCGATCTTCTTCTAGACGAGAAATGGCAGCGATATGCACTAATGCTTCTTGTCGGGTTTGTTGCAAATAGTATAAAGCAGCACCGGCAGCAATAATTCCGTTTTGCATTTCATCTACACCAAAACCTTTTAGTGAAGTAGTTTGAAAATGCTTTGCTAATGTTTCCTTAGCAAACAAAGTTTGAAACGCCCAATCATCTAACGTAAAAGTATAGAAACGATTTCCATACTTCTTCTCAAAAGATTCCTTTTCTTGACGAGAGATTAATACTTCACTGGGTTGAAATGTTTGCAACAGTTTATCGATATAATCCAATCTGCCTTCAGCAAGAAAAAACTCACCGGTACTTGCATCAATAAATGCAAGTCCGAGTTGCCCATCCGTTCTAGAAGAATAATAAGCAGCTAAAAAATTATTCGATTTGTGTTCTAAAATTTTATCGCTGAATGTTACACCTGGAGTTACCAATTCAGTAACGCCACGCTTCACAATTTTCTTTGTGGTTTTTGGATCTTCTAATTGATCACAAATAGCAACACGCATTCCGGCGCGCACTAATTTGGGCAAATAAGTTTCCAGCGAATGATGAGGAAACCCGGCAAGCTCCATATCAGCGGCGGCACCGTTACTTCTTTTTGTTAGTACAATTCCTAAAGCTTTAGAAGCGCGAATCGCATCTTGGCCAAAGGTTTCGTAAAAATCGCCAACACGAAAAAGCAAGAGGGCATCAGGGTATTTAGCCTTGATCTCATTGTACTGTTTCATTAAGGGAGTATCTTCTTTCACTTCTATGTTTAACTTTGTGCTAAGATATCCATTCGCGTGCAAAAGCTAAAGAACGAAGAACTAGGTCGACCCGACCTCATTGCTTATCAACAGATAAAGAAATTACCAATTATCATCGTATTGGATAATGTACGCAGCGCCTTAAATGTTGGCTCTGTTTTTAGGAGTTCGGATGCCTTCAGAGTAGAGAAAATTATACTCTGTGGAATCACTGCTCAACCTCCACACAAAGAGGTTTTGAAGACGGCTATAGGAGCTACGGAGTCGGTGCAATGGGAATATTTCGAAGATACCAAGGATGCAGTGAAGCATCTCAAAAGCGAAAAAGTAAAAGTGTATGCCATTGAGCAGGCCAGCAACAGCATTGATTTAAGAGAATTTATTCCCAATGATCGCACAGCAGTCATTTTTGGTCACGAGATGGATGGTGTGGCTCAAGATGTGATTGATTTGTGTGATGGATGCATTGAAATTCATCAAGATGGAACAAAGCATAGTTTAAATGTATCGGTTTGTGCGGGGATTGTTTGCTATGATCTTCATAAAAAATTGACATCTTTGTAAATTGAAAGCTTTAAAAGAGACCATCATTTTAGGCATTGATCCGGGCACGGTAGCCATGGGCTATGGAATAATTTCTGTGAAAGGAAATCAAATCCAACTCCTTTCTGCTGGTGTATTGCATCTCAATAAAAAAGACGATCATTTTATTCGACTCAAAGAAATTTTTGAGACGGTATCTCAACTCATCGACACCCATCATCCCGATGAATTTGCGATTGAAGAACCTTTCTTTGGAAAAAATGTTCAATCGATGCTTAAATTAGGAAGGGCACAAGGCATGGCCATTGCAGCCGCGCTTTCTAGAAAACTTCCGGTGTTCGGTTATTCTCCTCGACTCATCAAACAATCCATCACCGGAAAAGGAAGTTCCTCGAA
>JANOPQ010000116.1:0-12460 GCA_031421935.1 Bacteroidota bacterium
GAAAAATTCCATTGTTTACGAGGGAAAACTAGTTGAATTTTTATCGAAATGTATTATTTAAGCCTGACGCTAATGCGATGCTTCGGGACGTTGCGCCCGTTGTGCCTGCAGCAGGCAGGTTTAAATTTCCCATTCATAGGAACAAATTAAAAAGGGCAGTAAGTTATTCACTCACTGCCCAATTATTATTTTTCTGAATAACTATGCTTCCAACGTTGCATTTAATGTAATGTCTGCATTCAATGATTTTGAGATAGGACAATTTTCTTTTGCATTTTGTGCGGCTGCTTCGAATTGCTCGGCCGACATTCCAGGAACTTTTGCATTCACGGTAAGATCCACAGTTGTGATTTTTCCTTGATCTAAAGTCACTTTTGCAGAAGTGTTGATTGATTCAGCAACGAATCCATCAGCTACGATTAAGAAGCTAAGTTTCATACTAAAGCAACCAGCATGAGCTGCTCCTACAAGTTCTTCTGGATTCGTTCCAACACCTTCTTCAAAGCGTGATCCATAAGAAAATTGAATATTATTTAATGCAGTACTTTGAGTGCTTACAGTTCCAGTACCTTCTTTTCCAGTACCTTTCCAAGTTGCGGATGCGCGTCTAACGTTCATATTGTATGTATTTTAAATTGTTTTTAGAAGTGCAAAGATAGGGCAATTGGTGGATTGGTGGATTGGTGTCCCGATAGCTATCGGGATGGTGAGTTGGTGAGTTGGTAGCTTGTTGGTAGGTTGGTGTCGCGAGGCTTCGCGAAGGTGGATTGATGTCGCGAGGGTGCCGTGAGGTTTTACGATGGTTGGCTTTTTGGTCTCAAGTCCAAGTAGAATGACCAATTCAACTAAAACATCATACCTTGACTTTTGTTGATCAATGATTTACATGTTAGATTTGAAATGTAGTACTTTATGAATTCAATAAATAGAACGCGGATGACTCGGATTTTTCGGATAAAAGCGGATTTACTAGCGATGATGTAATTTCTATGAAATACACTACCTTCGCACTCCAATTGACGTTTTTTGGACAAAAAATTACCCGGAGAGGTGTCAGAGTGGCCGAACGTGCAAGCTTGGAAAGTTTGTGTACAGCAATGTACCGCGGGTTCGAATCCCGCCCTCTCCGCACCCCAGAAGCAGATCCCGCTAGTCGCGGGCACGCTTCTGGGTTTTGTCGTTTAATAAATAGTAGATCGAATCGAATACCCAGAAGCAGATCACGCTATTCGCGTGCACGCTTCTGGGTTTTCCTCCGAAGCAGATCACGCTAATCGCGTGCACGCTTCTGGGTTTTCCTCCGAAGCAGAACACGCTAATCGCGTGCACGCTTCTGGGTTTTGTCGTTTAATAAATAGCTGATTGAATCGAATGAATTCCCAAAAGCAGAATCCGCTAGTCGCGGGCACGCTTCTGGGATTTGATTTTTAGGCCGAGGCAGAAAGCAACGCTTTCAATGCCTTGGTCAAATTAAAAAATAACGTAGCGTTTCTTTTGAGAATACTTTAAAAAAATCTAAATACAACTTTATAATTTTCATGTAGAATGTATACTAATACTACATTTTATTTATTTAATAAATTTTGAACTATACTTTTCAGATTCAGTGTACATCTGAACTACATAAACTCCACTTGATAAACTTGGCAAATTTACAGTAGCAGTCAGATAGCCATCTACTATTCTTTCGTTTCTTTCAATTAACAATTTTCCTATACTATCAAAAATTCTTAAATAGGCTTGCTTTCCTTTTATTCGCTTTGCATTTATTATAAGTTCATCCCAACTACTACTATACCACGCTTGAAAAAAACTCTGCTCTGAAGAAACTGTTTGAATTGAAGTTGTTAATGTATCACAACCACTTCCAACTAATGGACCTAAATCATATTCCGGGTTGTTTGGCAATCCACCATATGTTCTTTTCCCCCCCAGTGAAAAAGAAAATTCTTGATAATCACAAGAAATCCCAATGCTATCTGGAGAATTAATTACACTTAAATTAGAATTGATAACATTCCGCATACTATCCGGGTAAGGATAACTACTAATAGGAAAAGGGCTGGCATATCGAGTTGCAAAATATATTTTATTATCTGGCCCTCTCTTTAATCCGCCGATATCATAAGGAGGAAATGGATATGAAGCAATTGTATCTACAGATAATGAAGGAAAACTATCATTTAAATTAAATTGCAACAAATAACCTAACGGAACAGTACCAAATTTAATCGTAGAAGTATAATAAACATTTCCATTTGAAGAATACTCTCCTTGAAAAAAAAATCTATTATAGAAACCAGTCTGCTCTTGATAAATTGTTCTAATAGTATCAAATACACCAGAGCATCTATCAAAACTAAACTCTTTCATATAACTACCAACATTTTGCAACATAAATTTGTTAAAACTAGGATGCCAGATAAGTTTTTGATTACCTGCATCTGTTGCGTCATTAAAGTCAGTTGAATCAGATTGACCGATACCCAAAGGCGTGATTAATTTTTTATAAAATCTATTAAAATGATTAGGAAGTGAGCCACTACTTCTTTTATAAATCAACCACCAATCACGACCATTTCCATGCTTTACTGCTGTCAAACAATCACCTACTCTTTGTGATGTTAGCAATATATTTTTTTGCAAAACTATTCCTTGTCCGCCATTATATTTCATATTGATTAGGTGATAATAAATTCCATCTCCTAAATAAAGAACAAAAATATAGTATAAGCTATCATTATCCGGAACTGGAACAATCACTAATCCCTGAAAATATCCATTTCCAACTAATGTATCTGAATTAACAATTGGCGAATGCATGGAATTGTAAATTTTAGTGTCACCATTGTAATTAAAGTTGGCATAAAAAAGAAGGTTTCCATTTAATTCTGCAATTGAAGCACAGCTACCAATACCATCCATTCCTGATGCAAATGTCAGGGGTATATTAGGATTATTAAAATCAATCCCGGCAGAATCACCAAAACACCAAATTGAGTTTCTATTTTGTGCTTCAGCCTTTTCAAAAGTAACCGCACTTAATAAAAATATGATCCCCAGACATTTAATAATTTCAATAATTTTCGGTTTCATTTAATTAGTGAATAATAATTAATTTGCCATGAACCATTTTAACATTATCTTCAATTACTTGATAATAATAACTGCCTTGCGCCCAATTTTGAGTATTAATTGTGTTTACTGTTCCTCTCAATTTTGTGGTATAAATAATTTCGCCAATATTATTATTCAGGTAGACTTTCAGTAATCCGCAGTTCATTGACTAAATATTAAAATTATTCTGTTGTAAATATATCCACTTTTTATCTTAATTCTTATAGCCCTTTCTAATTATCGATACAATAATTAAGTTGTGACACCCATAATTTATCGACATTCACCAAAATCTTTAGACTTGGTTGCTATTTCCTTGCTAAAACTTATTACTTTTCCATTTCAATACAACAACCATGAATCACTTTTACAAACCTTTCACACCGCACTGCGGGAATCTCAAATCTCTTCTGCTTTTAATTACAACAGTATTTCTTCTCACTAATACTGTCAAAGCCCAACCTTGTGGTGTAGAAGCGAAAATTAATATTCAAGGTGGTTCTGCCACCTGTGTGTATTTTGCTGATACGTCAGGTTTTCAACCGGGATGGATCGGATATAAATATGAATGGAAAATTAATGACTCTTCACCTATCACACAATATTCAAATCCAGCCATTTTTTATGATCAATTGGGTGCAGGATTCAACCGAATACAGTTAATTGTTTATGGAACGAATCCATCTACCAATGATAGTTGTATGGATGAATACACAAATATATTTCAGGCTACTGGTGATGCCATCTATCCGGAGTTTAATGTATCGGTAAATGGAAATACAGTGACTTTTAGCGGGGTTTATAAAGGCGGTCCTTACCTCTCATCTCCTTCCTTTGTAATGTACGATTTTGGAGATGGAACTCAATCTACCTCCAACTCTTTTAGTGAATCTCATACTTATGCGAATGCCGGCTCAAAAACGGTTTATCTGTATGTTCAATCTTACAACTCTGCCACCTTTGCAATAGTAAATGGGCAAACTTTTAAAGATATTAATATTGGTACAGGAGCTTCCAATTTAGTATTTACCAGCGTTCAAAACAACACGATTTGTGATTCGGTAAGCATTTATTCGTCAAGTTCTCCGGCTTACACTTTTGGAGAATTTCAAGAAAATTTTGGTGTGATAGGAAACTCTCCTGTGAATGGCAGTTATGTACATGCTAATATGATCGATGTGCCAGGTCATGATTTTGTTGGGATCGAAGCAGGAGCTGCAGGATCAGCTTATGACAAAGTATTCCACTTGGTTTATTTAAATGATTGTGGCATCATACCCGATACCATGAGCGGTTATGTTTTTGATGATTTAAATTACAATGGAATCAAAGAGCCCAGCGAACCCGGAATAGCAGGTATCAGCTTGCGGATTGAATCCTATTGTAATGCGGTAAGTTCTTCAACTCAAATTGCAGCATATAGTACGGTAACCGATACCGGAGGATATTACAGCATTCTTGTTCCACATCATGATGTACAACTTGTCCTGTTACAACAATCCGGATATACGCTTACTTATCCGGGTTCCTCTGTTTATAACGTGAATTATTCTTCCGGCACAATGCATACCGGACATGATTTTGGATTGTCCGCGCTATCTGTTCATATTTGCGGGCGCGCTTATCTCGATGATAACAATGATAGTCTCTATAATTCTCCCGATCGTTTATTGCCGGGTGTGATGCTGACATCTACCAATACGATCACCGGACTTGTTTACCATACTTATACAGGAACAACAGGCTCCTATTGCTTCGACTTACCACCCGGAAATTTTGTCGTGCGTCCTGTCAATGCACCCCTTGACAGTGCAACATTTACTCCCGATAGTTTAATCGTTAATGGTGGCACAGGCGGAAACTACAACAGTCGTAATTTCGGCTATCGAAGTCCAGTGCCCACTGATTTTAATCTCCGCTTAGTCACTGCTGATGATGCAAGACCAGGATTCGATTTTAATTTAACGTGTGGATTAATTAACTCCGGATATATCAAAGGAAAAGGTATTCTTGTATTAAATTATGATCCGCTGTTAACACCACTAAGTACTAATCCTGCTAATGGAATCATCAATACCGTTGCATACACCGTGACGTGGACAACAGATTCTATTTCTCCAGGTTCATCAAGGCATTATAATGCATTGTTCAATCTGCCTGCAACAACACCGTTGGGAACTATCTTAATTAACAGTGCAACTATTACAGGAACTCCTGGAACGTTGGAGTATGATTTCACCGATAACACGAGCACTCTTTACAAAACTGTCGTTGGCTCCTTCGATCCTAACGACAAAAAAGTAACACCCGAAGGACTTGGTGCCACAGGAGATGTTTTACACAATACGCATTTCGAATATCGAATTCGTTTTCAAAATACAGGTACTGCATCTGCCATTAATGTTTTTGTAATGGATACTATCGATAGTAATCTTGATCTTAACACACTCGTGATTCATCGCACAAGTCATAACTATGATTTAGTGATCAATGGAAATATTTTAACATGGCGTTTCTTTAACATCCAGCTTCCCGATAGTAATACAAACGAGCCTGCCAGTCATGGATTTATTGAGTACAGCATCCTACCTAAGCCCGGACTTGCCGACGGTACCACCATTGAAAATATTGCTGCTATTTATTTCGACTTCAACGCACCTGTGATTACAAATACTACTCTTAACACGATGCAATCATCATTGGCGAGCATTGAAAATATAAATGCAAATGATCAGTTACTAGTTTTTCCGAATCCTGCTACGCAAGACTTAACCATTCTACCACGATTTGAAATTTCAGGTAGGGTTGATGTGTCGGTGCTTGACATTTTAGGTAAACATATTCAAACAATTTATAATGGAGAGTATGTAAAATCATCTTCATTCAAAACAGATGTCAGTAAACTCAGCAAAGGAATGTATCTGTTGCGCATTCAGCATAAAGGTGGCATATCGCAGGTAAAATGGATTAAACAATAGTTTAGACCGAAGCGTAGGATAAAGGCATGCCTTGATCCTACGCTTTCAATGCCTTAGATAAAATCAAAAATAACTTATATTTATTTAATAAATTTTGAACTATACTTTTCAGATTCAGTGTACATCTGAACTACATAAACTCCGCTTGATAAATTTGGCAAATTTATAGTAGCAGTCAGATATCCATCCACAATTCTTTCGTTCCTTTCAGTTATCAATCTACCCGTACTATCAAAAATTCTTAAATAGGCTTGCTTTCCTTTTATTCGCTTTGCATTAATTATAAGTTCGTTCCAATTACCACTATACCATACTTGAAAAAAACTCTGTTCAGAAGAAACTGTTTGAATTGAAGTTGTTAATGTATCACAACCACTTCCAACTAATGGACCTAAATCATACTCCGGGTTGTTTGGCAATCCACCATATGTTCTTTCCCCCCCCAATGAAAAAGAAAATTCTTGATAATCACAAGAAATCCCAATGCTATCTGGAGAATTAATTACACTTAAATTAGAATTAATAACATTTCGCATACTATCCGGATACGGATAACTACTAATAGGAAAAGGGCTGGAATACTGCGTAGCGAAATATATTTTATTATCCGGACCTCTTTTTAAGCCACCTATAGCATAGGGCGGAAATGGATATGCCCCAAGCGTATCAACAGATAATGAAGGAAAACTATCGTTTAAATTAAATTGCAATAAATACCCAAATTGAACTGTACCAAACTTAACAGATGAATTATAGAAAACATTTCCACTTGAGGAATACTCTCCTTGCAAAAAAAATCTATTATAGAACCCAGACTGCTCTTGATAAATTGTTCTAATAGTATCCAAAGCACCCGTACATCTATCAAAACTAAACTCCTTCATATATCCGCCAACATTTTGCAACATAAATTTGTTAAAACTAGGATGCCAGATAATTTTTTGATTATCCGCGTCAGTAGCATCAGCAAAATCAGTTGAATCTGGCTGACCAATTCCAAATGGTGTTATTAATCGTTTATAAAATCTATTTTGAGAATTTTGTACGCCTTGAAAGCTCCTTTTATAAATCAACCACCAATCACGTCCATTTCCATGCTTTACAGCGGTTAAACAATCACCTACTCTTTGTGATGTTAGCAATACATTTTTTTGCAAAACTATTCCTTGCCCACCATTATGTTTCATATTGATTAGGTGATAATAAATTCCATCTCCTAAATAAAGCACAAAAATATAATATAAGCTGTCATTATCTGGTATAGGAACAATGATCAAACCTTGAAAAAAACCATTACCAACTAATGTATCTGAATTAACAATTGGCGAATGCATGGAATTGTAAATTTTAGTATCACCATTGTAATTAAAGTTGGTATAAAAGAGAAGGTTTCCATTTGAATCTGCAATTGAAGCACAGCTTCCATTGCCATCCATTCCTGAAGCAAATGTCAAAGGTATATTAGGATTATTAAAATCAATACCTGCAGAATCACCAAAACACCAAATTGAGTTTCTATTTTGTGCTTCAGCCTTTTCAAAAGTAACCGCACTCAAAAGAAAGATGAACGCTAGACATTTAAAAATTATGATAGTTTTAGGTTTCATTTAATTAGTGAATAATAATTAATTTTCAGTAAACTATCTATTGAATTTAAATTTTATCTTTTACAAATGCGCTTTTCTGCTAGTTTATTTTGTCGCCATATACTTTATCTACGAAGATGCTTGAAAGATTATTTTCATTAGTTAACAATTTTTGAAAAAGTTTATCTATTCTGAAATTACTTACAATTAATCTAGGTAAATATAGTAAAACTTATTTCCCCATAAAATGGAGATTCATTCAGCCTATGAATACTTGATTTAATTGCACCTAAATTTAGAAACAAATTAACAGCGGATACAATTTTTTAAAATATTGATATTCAATCATACAATTCAAACTAAATGCTATCATAAAGGTTCAATTGTATTGCAATTTTTGAATATCTTTCCCCATGATTAAACGTTACCTCCTACTTCTACTGTTTTTCCATTCTCTACTGAATCTCAACGCACAACAAATTACTATTTCTGGAACGGTCGTCGCCGCTGATGATAGGTCGTCGCTACCTGGCGTTAGTATTGTGATAAAAGGTTCAACCCTGGGAACAATTACTGATCTGGATGGAAAATATTCCATTGTGGTTTCCTCAGGTAAAGATTCGTTGCAGTTCTCCTATCTCGGAATGATGACACAGTTAATCGCTATTAATAATCAGGTGGTGATAAATGTGAAAATGGTGGCAGATCAAAAAAACATGAATGAAGTAGTGGTCACTGCCTTGGGCATTAAGCGCGAAAAAAAAGCACTTGGCTATTCGGTGCAGGAGATAAAAGGAATGGAGATGCAAACAGCCAGAGATGCAAGTTTCATTAATCAGTTATCTGGAAAAGTAGCGGGATTAAATATTTCTTCTACAACCGGCGGACCTGGTTCTTCGAGTCGGATTGTTTTACGCGGCGTAACATCACTGAGCGGAAGTAATCAAGCATTGATTGTGATAGATGGTGTGCCGATGGAAAATAATACATCCAACAATACTACACAGTGGGGCGGACGCGATTATGGAAATGGATTGAGTGATATCAATCCGGATGATATTGAATCGGTGAGTGTATTAAAAGGAGCCAACGCTGCTGCACTGTATGGTTCACTCGCAGCGAATGGTGTGATTGTAATCACTACTAAAAAAGGAACTGCGTCAAAAGGAATTGGTGTCACCTTTAATAGTTCAACTACTGTAGAACTTCCTTACATCCACACAAAATTTCAAAATGTTTATGGCGCTGGACGCAATGGACAATTTGAAGGTCCATGGACGATAGTAAATGGAATTCCCACTTACAATACCGCAAGTGCAAATGCATTTGGAAGCTGGGGCCCGAAGATGGAAGGACAAACTATTCGCGATTGGGATGGGCAAGTTCGTGCATTCAATCCCGAGCCAGATAATTATAAATCTTATTTCCAAACGGGAGTGACAGGAGTAAATAATATTTCGTTACAAGGTGGAAGTGATAAAGTAACGTACCGTCTATCCGCAGGAAATTTTACGACGAAAGATATTGTTCCCAACACCACATTAAATCGTACTAATGTAACGGCAAGAACCGCCGCAACCCTCTCCGAAAAATTAAGCATTGATGTATCGGTGACTTACAGTCATCAGGTTGCGGAAAACCGACTTGGACTTGCCAATAGTTTTAGTGCGCCACGAAATTATGTGATGATGCCGCGCAACATCAGCGCCGCTTCTCTTGAAAATTACATGATGGATGCCAGTGGAAAAGAAAAAACGTGGTTTACCAATTGGAATTGGATGACCAATCCCTATTGGCAACGAAAATACGAGTTAAATTCGGATAGCCGCGACCGTTTGATTGGAATTGTATCGGCCAGTTATCAAATTCTTCCTCGACTTAGAGGGATGATTCGTTCGAATGCTGATTTTAATTTCCGTAGAAACGATGAGCGCGAAGCTTATAATGGAATTTCGAATTCAATGGGATCTTTTTCCAATGGATGGTCGACGTATAAACAATATCAAAGTGATTTTCTTTTTACTTATGATAATCAAATTACAGATGATTTAACGTATGTTTTTAACTTAGGCGGAAGCACCTTGCAAAAACGCGACGAAACCACTACTGAACGCACCGACGGAGGATTAGCCATTCCTTATTTCTATAGTATTGAGAACAGTGTAAATCGTCCGACAGTAAGCCATCGCTTAACTGAAAGCAGAACCAACGGATTGTATTCCTTCGTGCAGTTTTCATACAAGTCGTGGCTTTTCTTAGATGTAACAGCACGCAACGATTGGAGCAGCACTTTACCGAAATCCAATCGCTCCTATTTTTATCCCTCGGTGAGTTCAGGATTTGTTTTTACCGAAGCCTTGGATTGGAAACAAAATGTATTATCATTCGGAAAGCTACGAGCATCATGGGCTCAAGTGGGAAGAGATACCGATCCTTATCGTACCAACTATTCTTATCCTGCTGCTGGTTCCTTCAACGGAGCACCCATGTATCAATTGGATCCTTCCATTCCTTTGCTTAATTTAAAACCGGAGATTACATCCAATATAGAATTCGGAACCGAACTTATTTTTTTCAATAATAGAATTGGTATTGATGTTACCTACTACCGTTCCAATACCAAAAATCAAATTTTACCGGCCAGTGTTTCTGCTTCCAGTGGATTTGTAAATGCCATCATCAACAGCGGTGAAATCATGAACAAGGGAATTGAAATACAATTAAAAACCAAACCCATCGAAAACAAAAATTTCCGTTGGAACCTCGACTTCAACTTTGCACATAACAAAAACGAAGTTGTTGCATTAACAAATGGTTTAGAAACCTACCAACTTTTTTATCAATGGAATCTTACGATTGAAGCACGTCCCGGTCATGCTTATGGTGATATTGTAGGTTATGGAATTAAACGAGATGCCAACGGAAAAAAATTGGTAGATGAAAACGGATTATACATTCGTGATTCGAAGCCGAAAGTATTAGGAAATTATAATCCTAAATTTACGGGCGGAGTACAAAATGGATTTAGCTATAAAAATTTCTCCATGGCTTTCTTAGTTGATTATCGCGTAGGTGGCGATATGTTTAGCGGAACCAATATGTACGCGAGTGGCTATTCCGGAAATTTAGAAAGCACCATAGAAGGACGTGATGCTTGGTATGCTTCCGAAGCAGATCGAATAGCAGCGGGAGTATCACCTGAAAATTGGGTTGCTACTGGAGGATATCTTGCAGATGGAGTTACTGAAAGTGGAGCTGTGAATTCAATTTATGTAAATCCAGAATTATACTGGGGACAATTTTCTGAATGGACCAATGAGATACACGAAGAATTTATTTACGACGCCAGCTTCGTAAAATTGCGTGAAGTAACAATAGGATATCAATTCCCTTCACGCATCAGTGATCGTATGCATCTCCGAGGACTCAGTGTAGCATTAACAGCTCGCAATCTCTGGCTCATTTACAGCGGCGCTCCCAACATTGACCCCGAATCATCCTATTCGAATGGTAACGGTCAGGGCTATGAGATTTATTCATGGCCGACACGTAGAAGCATTGGTGTTAACATTAAAATTACTCTTTGATCCCATCCACATGAAAAATAAATACACTCCTTCCCTCCTATTCATTGCTCTCTTTTTATTGATGGCTCCGACTGCATGCAAGAAAAGCATGGACGAATTAAATGTAAATCCCAATTCACCTACCACCACAAATCCTGATTATCTGTTTACATATTCTGTAGTAAAAGGAATGAACAGCTACATCACCAATGCCAATGTTCATTATTGGTTAATGATGAATTGGAATATGTACTTTGCTAATTTAGGAGGAGTGGATGCGGGTAAAGAATACGACAGTAATGACGGAAAAGATGCATTTTGGACAGAGCATTATTCTCAAGCCTTGATGAATGCACGCGAAGTACAGCGCCTCACGGCTGGCAACACGTATCTCATCAACAAAAATAGTATTGCTAAAATTTGGCAAGTGTATTTATTTTCACAGCTTACTGATTTATTTGGCGACATTCCCTATTCACAAGCGCTACAAGGTGCAACAGGGTTAAACTTCACTCCTGCTTATGATCGACAACTAACTATTTATCCAGCACTCATCAACGAATTAAAACAAGCTACGGCTGCGATGGATCCAACACAAGCCTTATTTCCAACGAATGTAGATCCGATTTATCAGGGTAATATTACCAAGTGGACCAACTTCGCGAATTCACTTCGCTTGCGTTTAGCGATGCGCATGAGTGTTGTAAATCCAACCAAAGCACAACAAGAAATTGCAGCTTTACAAAATGCAACATTCATTTCTACAAACAGTGAAAACGCTATCTTTCGTTACAACGGAGAAATTCGCAATCCTTTGTATGATTTAATACAAAGTGGTCAAAGTGGCGGCAGAACCTATCCCAGTAAATTTTTAATTGACAAATTAAAATCCACTAATGATCCACGCATCATCGTATTTGCACAAGTCACAACCGAATCTATCATCATTGGCATTCCCGATTATGAAGGTGTACCTAATTTAGTTCCATCCAACTCTTCGATCTGGGCCAACTACAATACAGACGCATCCGATGTATCTAAAATAGGTACTTGGTTTTTAAAACAAGATGCGCCTGGTGTGTTGATGAGTGCTACTGAAGTAAACTTCCTGAAAGCCGAAGCTGCATTGAACGGATGGTGGAGCGGTAATGCGCAACAGTTATACGAAGATGGGGTGACGGCCAATATACAATCGTACACCGGATCGGGAATC
>JANOPQ010000117.1:0-22872 GCA_031421935.1 Bacteroidota bacterium
GATGGGCGGAATGGAATTGGACAAATATAAATCGGTAAGCGCTTCCTTTACTTTAATTTGATGTAAACTTTGCCCATCGTTCATCAACAACAATGGAAAAGTATGAAGGGGTGTTTCATTGTACCAAGGAGGTAACACCACTTCAATTTTAATATATCTTTTTAAGGCAGCCGAATAAAAATCTTCCATAAAAACAGAAGAGACACTTTGCTTGTCCTCTTCTACTTTCTTCTTCACTTTATTTTTTGGATCCTTCGACAAGAGTTTTAAGAGTGTTAGCACGGGTCAAAATTAGCATTCTTGCTCAGTAAAATCCCATCACATTAAAAAAATATTAATATTTTGCAACAATGCATTGTGGAAAGAGTTGACGCTAACGATTCACCGTTTGAAACTGCAACTCCCCTCTTTCAATTTGTTGTACTATAGATTCAATCAAGGCATCTTCGCCTTGCGCATCGTATTCTGATTTAAGGTTAGATCCGAAAAGTCGAGAAAGTCCTTGCCAAAAAAAGGCTTGCAATGAACCCCGCAACTCTTTTACTAATGAATACGAGGTAGAACCTGTTTCACGATCGATGAGTTTGATTAAGATGCGACCTTGGGTGACCGTTAACTTTTTCAAATCTCTTTCAAACTGATTTTTCAATTCTTTCTCCAACTTCTTAATGAATTTCTTCTTATTTCTTTCACCAGAAATATGCGCTACGCTATCGTTTATAAATTCAAGTTGAGTCGCTGCCAATCGAGCATAGGGATAAGCTCTTAAAACATCTCTTCTCAATTTTAGATAGGCTTTCATGTTTGCCGCTGCCATGGGCGATAAACTTGCAAAAACTTCAGCAGGTGCTAAATTGATAAGCGGGATGGTATCACCATTCACCACGTTTGCCAACACCTTGTATCGACCATCGGGTGTTTTTATTTGCGCTTCGCAGTGAATCGAGATCAGGAAAAAAGGAATAAGAAATAAGGTATATCTCATGGTTTTTCGTCCAACCTAATTACGTGCCAAACTACGACCTGTTCAATCTCCAGGCAGAGCCCATTCTTTTATTTGTAACATCAACGGCAATTTGAGTGGAGTTATTTCCTTCATTCTGCAAAAAATAGGCGACCACGGCTGCTGCTTCGGCTTCAGATTCATTTATGGTTGCGGTTAACTTTTCAGGTGTAAAGAAATGCTTCACAAAATGTGTATCGAAGTTGCCACTCACGAAGGCTTCATGTTGCATCACAAATTTTCCGAAGGGTAATGTGGTTTCACAACCAACAATGATGTACTCATCGATGGCACGAATCATTCGTTGAATGCTTTGGTCACGATTTTCTCCCCATGTAATTAATTTAGCAATCATGGGATCATAATAAATCGGAATATCCATTCCCTCTTCAAACCCATCATCCACACGCACACCAGGACCTTGCGGTCGAACATAACGAACTAACTTTCCAATATCAGGAAGAAAATCGTTGCATGGATCTTCGGCATAAACCCGAACTTCCATGGCGTGGCCGTTAATTTTTAAATCTTCTTGCTTGAAAGAAAGTGGTTTCCCTTCTGCTACTAATATTTGTTCTTTCACTAAATCAACACCCGTTATCAATTCTGTTACTGGATGCTCCACTTGCAGGCGCGTATTCATCTCCAAAAAATAAAAATTCAACTGATCATCCATCAAAAATTCGACAGTTCCAGCCCCAGTATAATTACAGGCTTTTGCCACACGCACTGCACACTCTCCCATTTCTTTTCTCAGTTCAGGAGTTAACAATGAACTGGGCGCTTCTTCCACTACTTTTTGGTGACGACGTTGCACCGAACATTCCCGCTCAAACAAGTACACAATATTTCCATGTTGATCGCCCAACACTTGCACTTCAATATGACGTGGAGACTTTACATAGCGCTCTATGAAAACTGCCGAATCGCCAAAGGCGGATTGTGCTTCACCTACGGCGCGATTCAACATCTCTTCGAACTGACTTTCCTCTTCTACAATGCGCATTCCTTTACCACCACCACCAGCAGCTGCTTTTATTAAGATGGGAAAACCTACTTCTTTAGCTACTTTCTTTGCTGCTTTAATATCAGTGATGGCATAATCGGTGCCTGGCACCATGGGAATATTATATTCTTTAGCAGCAGCTTTTGCCGTGAGTTTATTCCCCATTAAATCCATGGCTTCGGGTGATGGACCAATTAAAACGAGTCCAGCTGCTTTCACTGCACGAGCAAAAGAAGCGTTCTCCGACAAAAATCCATAACCGGGATGAATGGCTTGTGCGCCTGTTTTCAGAGCGGCATCAATAATTTTATCGATAACCAAATAGCTTTGCGCAGAGGGAGCGGGACCAATACAAACGGCCTCATCGGCATAACGCACTTGTAAAGATTCGCGATCGGCATCGGAATAAACAGCTACCGTTTTAATTCCCATCTCACGGGCAGTACGCATAATTCGTAAAGCAATTTCACCACGGTTAGCAATCAGGATCTTCGTAAATTTCATGGCTTAAAATTACGAATTGATTCATCAATAGCAGTGCTCCGCCGGTCGAATATTGAACATTTTTTAGCTAATAAATTGGATTCATATGAAGATCTTCGATTTTCTCACTCCTGACTTTAATAATTAAAGGATTGATGCGCATTGCACTCATTGCAGGTACACATAGCAATGCGTACCTACATGTAATTCTCTTACTATTATTAAAACTAGCCCGCCTTTGTAAACTGAAAAATTCAGTTTACAAAGGCAGGCTATGATATTGGGATGAATTTCTTTAGGGACACATTGAAATGCGTCCCTAGAGAAATTAATTCAAAGCTTTTTGAACTAAGTCAGCGGCTTCTTTTAACTCTATGGCAGAAGAAACTTCCAATCCACTTTCGTCAATTAATTTTTTAGCTTGATCGGCATTGGTACCTTGCAAACGAACGATGATTGGAACTGGAATTTTTCCGATGTTTTTGTAAGCATCTACAATTCCTTGCGCTACGCGATCACATCTCACAATACCTCCGAAAATATTCACGAAAATTGCTTTTACGTTTGGATCTTTTAAGATAATACGGAAAGCTTGCTCTACTCTCGCAGCGTTTGCAGTACCACCAACATCCAAGAAATTAGCGGGTTCTCCACCTGCTAACTTAATCATGTCCATGGTGGCCATAGCTAATCCAGCACCATTCACCATACAACCCACATTTCCATCTAACTTCACATAATTCAAATTATGCTCTCCCGCTTCCACTTCAGTTGCATCTTCCTCTAATACATCACGCATTGCATGGTAGTCAGGATGACGAAACAATCCGTTTTCATCTAAATCCACTTTAGCATCTACAGCAATGATTTTATCATCCGAAGTTTTCAAAACAGGATTGATTTCAAACATGGTGGCATCAATGGTATCGTAAGCAGTATAAAGACTTTGAACAAAACGCACCATTTCTTTAAATGCATTTCCACTTAATCCTAAGTTGAAAGCAATTTTACGTGCTTGAAAAGGTTGTAAACCTACCTTCGGATCAATCTCTTCTTTGAAAATTAACTCGGGTGTTTTCTCTGCAACTTCTTCAATATCCATTCCCCCTTCGGTAGAATACATAATGATATTTCTTCCTGTTTGACGATTTAATAAAACGCCCATATAAAATTCAGAAGTTTCGGATGCACCAGGATAATATACATCTTGTGCAATCAATACTTTATTTACTTTTTTTCCTTGAGCAGTCGTTTGAGGAGTCACTAAGGTCATTCCCAAAATAGAACCCGCGCGTTCTTTAAGTTCGTCCATGTTCTTTGCCAACTTCACACCACCACCTTTTCCACGTCCACCAGCATGAATTTGAGCCTTTACTACCCACCATTGAGTACCGGTTTGCTTGGTTAGTTCCTTCGCTGCTTCTAATGCTTTATCAACAGTGTCGGCTACAATCCCTTCTTGGATTGATACTCCAAAGCTTTTTAATATTTGTTTTCCTTGATATTCGTGTAAATTCATAATGCTATAATTATCCTGCAAAATTAAAAAAAACCACGAGGTAAAAGGGCTAAAGCAAGTATCAAATTCAAACAATTTTTAAAAAATAAATTTTATACTATTCTCTAATTATTAGCGTCTAATAGTTTTGGATACTCTTAACCACCAAACGATTAGAGTTTTACTCCACTAACAAAACGATCATTTGATGAAAAATCTCTGTAGATACGCACATCATCAAAACCATTTTGCTCCATGATTTCAGCCACTTCAACGGCATGCCATTTATTGACTTCAAACCATAAGCGACCATTTTCGGCAAGTGTTTGTTTTGCAAATTTGCTAATCGCGGTGTAGAAAATGAGCGGATCGGCATCTGAAACAAACAAAGCGAGATGAGGCTCGAAGTCAGTTACATTTTTATGCATGTCTTCAAACTCTTTCATGGTAATGTAGGGTGGATTAGAAACAATGAGTTCTGGTGCTGCAGCAAAGGTAATTGGACACTTATCATTAATCACATCCCACTTCTTCCAACTCACTTTTAACTTGAGTGCTTCTGAATTTTGCTCCGCTACTTGTAATGACCCATCACTAATATCAAATCCAAAGACTTCAGCAGTAGGAAAAGCTGATTTTAAAGAGAGTGCAATGCACCCACTTCCTGAACAGAGATCCAGCATAATCGCATAAGGTGGGAAATGTTGATCTAAAATAAAGCTAATTAACTCTTCCGTTTCAGGTCGAGGAATCAGAACATTTTTATCGACCAAAATTTTCATTTCATTAAACCAAGTATATCCCAAAATATACTGCAAGGGTTCACCTGATTTCAAGCGATTGAGGTCGGATAATAGCTGTGCTTCTTGATTTACACTTAACACATTTTTTTCGATGGATGCAAGCTCAAAAAACGACATTGACATTCGTTCCTGCAACAAATTTTTAAGGAGCGCATTTGCTTCGCCCTTGTCATAAAGTCCTGACAACGTATGCTTCACAAATGCAGAAAATTCGGAAATAGTCATACAACAATATTACCATAATTTTTGAATTAATAAAAAAATATTTTATCCCTAAATCCTACCTATTTTCGCAGGGCGAATATGAGCAACGACGAACACTATATGCAACGATGTCTGCAACTTGCCGAAATGGGATTGGGCCATGTGGGAAGCAATCCGATGGTGGGATCGGTAGTAGTTTGTGATGGAAAGATAATTGGTGAAGGTTATCATCAACAGTTTGGAGGTCCGCATGCTGAAGTAAATGCTATAAATAATGTAGAAGACCAACAGTTATTAAGTCGATCAACATTATATGTCAACTTAGAACCTTGTTCACATACTGGAAAAACACCGCCTTGCAGTACTTTAATTATAGAGAAAAAAATTTCATCCGTAGTGATAGGGATGAAAGATCCCTTTCCTAAAGTAAATGGCGCTGGAATAAAGGCTTTAGAAAATGCAGGAATAAAAGTTACAGTGGGAGTTTTGGAAGAAGAATGTCGAGAGCTCAACAAACGCTTTCTTTGTGCGTACACGAAGAACAGACCGTATATCATTTTAAAATGGGCGCAAAGTGCCGATGGATTTACCGGCAGGACAGATGAACGAGTACAAATCAGCAATGAATCTTCTAAAATCTATACCCATAAGTGGAGAAGCGAAGAAATGGCAATTATGATTGGCGCCAACACCGCTCGAGTTGATGATCCTTTACTTGATGTTCGCTTATGGCAAGGAAAATATCCCATCAAAGTAATTATTGATCGCTCTGGAGTTTTGAAGAATCATACACACTTAAAAATTTTGAATAGTGAGGAACCAACCTATATTTTTACTGCTTCCACTCTATCTTTAAAAGCGCCCAACCAAGTTGTAAAAATTACTAGCGAAGGATCGTTCATGAATCAAGTATTCATCGAACTAATTAATTTGGGAATTACCTCCTGTTTAGTAGAGGGCGGATCGACGCTACATCAACTACTTATTCAAGAAAATTTATGGGATGAGCTATTGGTATTTACTTCGCCAAACGAATTAGTACAAGGTATCAAAGCACCAGTGCAGCCTAACCTACCATCTACCATTACGCCAATTGATGACAATACTTTAACTACGATTAGAAATAGATAATATGAATGCGGAAATGATCTTAAATTTAGTGGTAGCATCCTTACTTTCTGCTATTCTTTATGTTATTTTAAAATATTTTCAAGTTTTCAAAATCAATAATCTCCAAGGACTCACTTTTAATTACATGACAGCGTCAAGCTTTGCCTTTTTTTCTAACTATGAAAAGAATGTTGATTGTTTTAATCACTGCGAATCATTTCTTCATTATGGTTTAGGGATTGGACTGCTATTCATTTTTGTATTTTACACGGCGGCATTAACTGCACAACATGCGGGCATTACGGCTACTTCCATTGCTGGCAAGATGTCGATGGTGATTCCCATAATTTTTGGAATTTGGTATTTTGGCGATCAACTAACTCCGCTACGAACTATAGGAATTTTTACAGCTTTAGCTGCTGTTTTACTCAGTACCATCAAGAAAAGGAAAGTGGCCGAAGAAGCACATCATGGGAAATTGATACTCTTACTTCCTTTGCTTTTATTTTTTGGTAGTGGTTTGGTTGATACTACGATTAAACTTTCGGAGCATTTCATTATTACACCAGAAAATCAAGATTTATTTCTTACCTACTTATTTGGTTCCGCAGGAATATTAGGAGGTCTAGGTTCATTTTACAATCGCTTCGCAAAAAAAGTAAAATTCGAATGGAAAAATATTGTTGCTGGTATAATATTAGGAGTTGCTAATTATTATTCTTTAGTTTTCTTGATTCGATTTTTGGCTAGTCCAGGCTTAGAAAGCTCCATTGCTTTTGCCATGACCAACGTATTGGTTGTAATCTTCTCTACTTTATTTGGTATTATATTATTCAAAGAAAAATTGAGTAAAATGAATGCAGCAGGAATTGCATTGGCCATTACCAGTATCATCATTTTGGCTTACTGATGTTATTCGACGATCACTATATCACCATTGAAGAAATCTGCTCTGCTGAGTTAAAAGATCGTGGAAGTAAATTTATTGGCATCGGTTATCCCATCAATGAAGAAAAAGATGTGAAAGAGATCCTTCAGAAAATAAAGAAAGAACATTCCCAAGCAAATCACCATTGTTATGCTTTCCGATTGGGTCCTGACCCAACCGCCTTTCGTTTTAGCGATGATCGCGAACCATCGGGATCGGCCGGCAAACCCATTCTAGGTGCGATTCAATCTAATCAATTGAGTGATGTGTTGGTGGTAGTAGTTCGCTATTTTGGTGGAACGCTTTTAGGTGTTCCTGGACTCATCAGTGCCTATCGCGGTGCCGCACAAGCAGCATTAGAAAATGCAAAAACGAAGGAAAGAACCATCAACTTCAAATACGAAATTGAATTTCCGTTTGAAATTACAAACGATGTTTATCAATTTTTACGTAGCTTTCCAACCGAAATAAAATCACAGGAATTTGAAACGCCTTGCAAAATTATTTTCGAACTTCGGAAAAGTATTTCACCACAGTTAGAAAGTAAAATCAAGGAACATCCAACCTTAAGTCATTTAGCAACTTTAACCCCCATTTAAAATGCAATTATTAAGACGTTTATGCAGCATCCAAGCAACATCTGGAAATGAAGCGAAGATTCAGGAACATCTTTTAGAATACATTCAAACCGAGAAGAAAAACTGGAAAGTGCAACCAGAAATTATTCATGGTGACTTGTTTCAACATTGTATTATTTTAGTTTTTGGTGAACCTCGTACTGCGGTTTATGCGCATATTGACAATATTGGATTTCAAGTTCGCTATGAAAATCAATTAGTAAAAATTGGTGGACCAAGAACTATTAGTGGATATAAGTTGGTAGGTAACGATTCGCAAGGAAATATTGAATGCGAACTTAAAGTTGACGATGAGAACAACGCTCTCACTTATATTTTTAACAGAGCCATTGATCGCGGAACAGCCTTAAGCTTCAAACCCAATTTTAGAGAAGATAGTCAATATGTTCAAAGTTGTTATTTAGATAATCGCTTAGGCATGTACAATGTTCTCAAACTTGCAGAAACACTAGAAAATGGAGTCATCGTTTTTTCTTGTTGGGAAGAGCATGGTGGTGGATCGGTTCCTTACATAGCAAAATATTTATGGGGACGATTTGAATTGAAGCAAGCACTCATTAGCGACATCACATGGGTAACAGAGGGCGTTCATCACGGAAAAGGAGTAGCAGTATCCATTCGTGATTCAGGTATTCCGCGCAGGGTTTATGTCGATAAAATCGCGAGTATACTTCAACAACATGAAATTCCATTTCAGTTAGAAGTTGAATCTTCCGGTGGCTCTGATGGGAATGAACTACAAAAGCAACCCTATCCTATCGACTGGTGCTTTATTGGTGCTCCCGAAGATTTGGTTCATACACCCGACGAAAAAGTGCATAAGTCCGACATAGACTCTATGCTAAAAGCATATCGCATTCTAATGGACGCGCTTTAGGAAAAATAAGGTTTTAACTTTTCTAATAATTCGACTGGAGCTTTACATGGCTTTCCCGATTCCTTATTAATAAAGACAAGCGTAGTTTCTGCTTCATTCCGCTTTTGCCCATCCTCACCAAATATTTCATAGGTAAAAGTTATTCTTACAGTCGGAAGCTGGACAATTTTTGTTTTGATGATCAGCAAGTCATCGTAAAAGGCTGGTTTAAAATACCGAACTTTATAATCGAGAACAGGCAATAAATATCCTTCATCTTCCATTCTGAGATAAGGCATTCCCATATCGCGCAGCGCCTCAACACGAGCTACTTCAAAATAGGAAGCGTAATTCCCATAATATACATAACCCATTCGATCTGTCTCTGAATAACGAACCCTTACCTTGGTTTCTGAAGTGTACATAACCTTATTTTAAGCGAAGATGCGAATTATTAAATATCATTTCAAATCCCATCTAAAAAAATAGAAATCTTATTACCTTTGTTCAATGCATAAAAGGAATTTCCTCACCTTTATCTTTGGTATACTTGTACTGTTTGTTTCTTGTAAATCACAGGAAACAAAATATCAAACAAAAACGTCGCAGTATACATTTAAAGGAGACAGCACCCAAAAAAATGTTTCACCTACACTTGCATTCATTGAACCCTTTAGGGATAGTCTAAATAAAAACATGAACTATCCGTTGGTGTATGCGACTCAATCACTCACCAAAGAATTGCCGGAAGGAAATTTAGGAAATTACTGCGCGGATGCCAGTTTACGACAGGCCATCATCAAGTGCAATCAATTAAACTTAGAACTTCCCGATTTCTGTTTTCTCAATCATGGAGGCTTACGAGCGTCATTGCCACAGGGAATAATTACCATCGGCAATGTTTTTGAATTGATGCCATTTGAAAATGAATTAGTATATTTGAAAGTGAGTAGTGCCACCGTTGATTCCATCTTAAAATGGATTGCGATAAAAGGAGGCGCTCCTATTGCTGGAATTAAATTTCAGATCAACAATAAAAAGGCAGAGCAAGTTGTTATTCAAAATCAACCTTTAAAAAAAGAAGTTCAATATAAAATTATCACATCTGATTATTTAGCAAACGGGGGTGATGGACTTTATTTTATGAAACAAGAAAAACCAATTTCATTAGGAATAAAAGTGCGAGATGCATTTATACAAGACCTTCAAAATATTGGAAGTCGAAAGGATAGTTTAGCAGTACAAAAAGATGGAAGGCTTATTAAAATTCAATAGAAGAAAATTTCTAGGTAGCTCAATAAAAATTGCTGCAGCAGTAGGGATTTCTGGAATTCCGTTGGATGTTTTTGCGAGCAGAGACCTCCAGCTACTCACTATCTTGCATACTAACGATACCCATAGCCGAATAGATCCATTTCCATCAAACGATCCGAAATATGCAGGCATGGGTGGTATTGCAGGACGATTGAACGTCATTGAAAAAATTAGAAGTGAACAACAACATGTTCTCTTGTTGGACAGCGGAGATTTTTTTCAAGGAACACCTTACTTCAATATTTTTGGTGGAGAAATAGAATTAAAGTCCATGAGTGCATTGCGGTATGATGCGAGCACATTAGGCAATCACGACTTCGACAATGGTGATGATGGTTTAGCGAAACAACTTATTCATGCCAACTTTCCTCTCCTCAATTCCAACTATAATTTTAGTGATTCTGAGCTGAACGGAAAAATTGAAAACTACAAGATCTTCCAAAAAGGAGAAATTAAAGTCGGGGTGTTTGGAATCGGTATCGAATTAAAAGGTTTAGTTGATGACCGACTTGTCAAAAATATTTACTACCTTAACCCCGTTCAAAGTGCGAATCGTACTGCTGAACTACTTAAGAAGGAAATGAAATGTGATTTGGTTATCTGCCTTTCACATTTAGGATTAAAATATGAAGATTCCAAAATTTCAGACCTGAAATTAGCAGCACAAAGTTCTCATATTGATTTAATCCTTGGTGGTCACACTCATACCTTTTTAGATGAACCCTTAATAGTAAAAAATTCAATACAAAAAAATATGTTAATAGCACAAGTTGGGTGGGGAGGAATCAAACTGGGAAGGATTGATTTTCTCTTTGAAAAAAGAACACAGAAAATCAGGCACTCCGCCTCTACAGTAAAAATTTCTACAAAGTCAAGCTAAATAAATTTTTTTTTAAAATGTTTTTAAACAATATTTGCCGAATAGTAGAGAACTAAAATTTTTATTCACCAATTCGATCACGAATTCCAAATGCCTAAAGCAGGTATGCAAAAAGAAAAAGATTCAGTATCCAAGGATAAAACAAGCGAACAAGTATGGGAAAATTGTTTGAAGCTCATCCGCGACAACGTTAACCCCCAAAATTTTAAAACTTGGTTTGAGCCCATCCGAGCGGTTAAGTTGGATGTAAGTACATTAACTATTGAAGTACCAAGTCAATTCGTTTACGAATGGTTGGAAGAGCATTATATTGGATTGTTACGCAAGACCATCAAAAGAGAATTAGGGACTGAAGGTCGTTTGGAATACTCTATATTAATGGAGAATGCTACGCAAACTACAAAGGCTTATACGGTTAAGTTACCAGCAAAAGGAAACAATGGATTGAAGAATCCTTCGGTTGCTATGCCTCAGCAAATTAGCGGAGGAATAAGAAATCCATTCATCATTCCAGGATTAAAAAAGATTGATATTGATCCTCAGTTAAATTCAAATTATTCATTTGATAATTTAGTAGAAGGTGATTGCAACCGACTTGCTCGTTCTGCTGGATATGCAGTAGCACAAAAGCCTGGAGGTACTTCATTTAATCCTCTATTAATTTATGGAAATGTAGGTCTCGGAAAAACCCATCTCGCCCATTCTATAGGTATAGAAATAAAAAACAATTTTCCTGAGAAAACAGTTCTCTATGTTCCGAGTGAGAAATTCATGCTTCAATTCGTTGATTCTGTAAGGAACAATAGCCAGAATGACTTTGTACATTTCTATCAGATGATGGATGTTTTAATCATTGATGATATTCAGTTTTTTGCAGGTAAAGAAAAAACTCAAGATGTATTCTTCCATATCTTCAACCATTTACATCAGAACAACAAGCAAATAATTTTAACTTGTGATAAAGCACCTGTTGATTTACAAGGTATGGAACAACGCTTGTTATCGCGATTCAAATGGGGTTTAGCTGCTGATTTACAAGTTCCAGATTTAGAAACGCGTATCGCCATTCTAAAAAAGAAAATGTACATTGATGGCATTGAACTTCCGAATGAAATCAGCGAGTATATTGCATTGAGCATCACCAACAATATACGTGAGCTAGAAGGAGCTTTAATTTCAATTATTGCTCAATCTTCTCTCAATAAAAAGCCAATCACTTTAGAACTTGCCAAGCAAATGATTGACAAGTTTGTGAAGAATACAGTGCATGAAATCTCCATTGATTACATCCAAAAAATTGTTTGTGACTATTTTGAATTAGCATTAGAGGTTTTAAAATCAAAAACTCGTAAGAGAGAAGTAGTTCAAGCTCGTCAATTAGCCATGTACTTTAGTAAGCAGTTTACTAAATCTTCACTATCAAATATTGGAATGCATTGTGGCGGAAAAGACCATGCTACTGTTTTACATGCTTGCCGCACGGTAAATAATCTGATGGATACGGATAAAAAATTCAAAGCTCAAGTTGTTGACTTGCAGAAGCGAATCAATCTTTCCAGATAAAAGAAATAAAAAATAAATCAGGAGTCTCGGTCGTTGATCGGGACTTCTTTGCTTAAAACAAATAGAGAATGAAAATATTGATGGTTTGCCTAGGCAATATTTGCCGATCACCATTAGCTGAGGGGATTCTGAGGAAACATCTGGAATCGTTGCATCTACCCCACTCTATTGACTCCGCTGGCACTATTAACTTCCATTCAGGATCGGCGCCTGATCCTAGAGCCATACAAGTGGCTGCAGACAATGGTATTGATATAAGTCGGTTAGCTTCCAGACAAGTGAGTAAAAGCGATTTTGAGAAATTCGATTACATCTTTGCTATGGATCGAAACAATTACAAAGACCTCATTTCTTTGTCGTCTCGAGAGCAACATAAACGCATTCATTTATTCTTGGATTTTGCTGGATTAGGACAGAAAGATGTGCCTGATCCTTACTATGGTAATGGGAAGCATTTTGAGGAAGTATTTGAGCTGTTGGACAGAGCATCGCTCCAGGTATCTGCTAAACTATTGAAGAATAAGAATCTATAAGGAGTCCATTCCGAGAAAAACGCTTTTTATCGATTGAAAAATCTATTATCTTTGCCGTTCCGAAAAAATTAAAATTCTTCAAAGGAAATGTCTGCCAATAAGAAAGAAGGCTTTGAGATCGCCGAAAGTATCGACAAAGTTGAACATTATGTTCATGATAATAAAAAGAGTCTAAGCATTATTGGCGGTACCATTGTACTCGTAGTACTTGCTTATTTCGGCTACAATCAATTTATCGTTAAACCACAAGAGGAAGAAGCTCGCGAGAACATGTTTATTGCTGAGCAATATTTTGGACAAGATAGCATCAACCTAGCTATTGCAGGAGATGGTTCATATCCTGGATTTGAAGAGATCGTTGAAAATTATGGCTCTTCACCCTCTGGAAACTTAGCGAACTACTATTTAGGTATGAGCTATTTAAAGAAAGGGGAATATGAAAAAGCAATTGAAGCATTAAAAAATTATGATGCGGAAGATGATATCACGGGTGCTTTAGCATTAGGTGCAATTGGTGGCGCTTATATGGAATTAGGTAATTTAGATGAATCCATCAGCTACTACAAAAAGGCTTCAGATTGGGACGAGAATAATTTCACTTGCCCAATTTTCATGAAAAAAACTGCTTTTGCCTATGAGCAAAAGAAAGAATACAGTGCCGCTTTAGATATTTACAATAAAATCAAGAAAGATTTTCCAATGAGTACTGAAGCAAGAGATATCGAGAAATACATTGGTCGTGCAGAATCGGCTATGGGAACAAGCAAATAATTCATGTCATCAGCACATCAATCATTATCTAAGCTTCCAGAAAATTTACCCAATGCCGAACCTTATCAGTTCGGCATTGTTGTTTCCGAATGGAATGAAGAAATTACTGGTGCCTTATTGAAAGGTGCTATGGAGGCGTTAACGCTAGCTGGATCAAAAGCAGAAAATACTATAGTCAAATACGTTCCGGGAAGTTTCGAGTTAACGGCAGGAGCTTCACTTCTATTACAAAATAAAAAGTTTGATGCCATCATTTGTTTAGGCTGTGTGATTCAAGGAGAAACTCGTCATTTTGATTTTATATGTGATGCCGTTGCCAATGGAATTACACAACTCAGTATACAATACAACAAACCTGTAATTTTTGGTGTACTCACGCCGAACACGATGCAACAAGCAATCGATCGAGCAGGAGGAAAATATGGGAACAAAGGTTTTGAGGCAGGAGTTACCGCAATTAAAATGGCGCACTTATTTAGCACTCAATAGTCGATTGCCCTCGGGGTTTTCAAAAACAAATTTCGAGATAACTTCATACAGATCCTTTGATGTAAAAGGTTTTCCTATGTGCGCATTCATGCCAACAAACAAACTTTTATCAATATCTTCTTTAAAAACATTCGCTGAAACACCAATAACGGGTACATCAATATTTAATTTTTGTCGGATGATTATAGTTGCTTGATGTCCGTCCATAATTGGCATTTGAATATCCATAAGCACCGCATCAAATTTTTCTTGGCAAAGCGAATCAATTGCCAATTTTCCATTTTCCACAACCAACACTTCGCAATTCATCGCATCTAATACCTTTTTGATTAGAATTTGGTTGATTTGATTATCCTCAGCAACCAAAATTTTCAATCTTTTTTCAAACACAAAGGATTCCGATTTCTTAGAGGTAGTCATTGACACTTTGCCGAAACCTCGTTTCACTTTGATAGTAAACCAAAAATCAGAACCCGGACAATTAAACGAAGCCAATGTTCCTGGACTATCAATACCTGCTGCACCACCCATCAATTTTGCTAACTGGGAATTAATCGCTAACCCCAATCCAGTTCCTCCATAATTACGAGTTGTGGAACTATCGGCTTGAGTGAACACTTCAAAAATGTTACTTTGCTTTTCAAAAGGTACGCCGACTCCTGAATCTGAAATTACAAACTTCAACTTCATATCATTTCCATCTGGAATACTCATTTCGTCAACAGAAACAGCCACCACGATCGATCCTGACTTAGTAAACTTAATTGCATTTGAAATGAAATTAATAATTACTTGTCGAGTTCGATGAGGGTCACCAATTATAAATTCTGGTATTTCGGCTGAGCAAACTATATTTAACAAAAGACCTTTTTCTCTTGCCTGCAATAAATAAGGTGCAACAGCTTCGTCTAACATTTCACGCAATGAGTACGAAGTGTCTTCAATTACCAACTTACCTACTTCAATCTTATTGAAATCCAAAATATCATTCAAAATAACCAATAGGTTATCGCTTGATTTACGAATATGATTTAAATATTCGAAGTGGACTCCTTCAGAATCTTTCAAAAGAATATCAGTAAAGCCAATAATTCCATTTAATGGAGTACGAATTTCATGACTCATATTAGCAAGGAACGCACTCTTTGAGTGGTTAGCCATTTCCGCATGTTCCTTTGCTTCCTTCAGCCCAATTTCAATTCTCTTTTGAGTAGTAGTATCCAACATAGTACCTGCTACCATGAGCAAATCTCCATCAACACCAAACATGGGAACTGTTCTTGCTTGCAAATATCTTAATTCACCTTTTCTGTTTACAATTCGAAAAGCCAAATCTTCTTCCTCTCCCAACACCATTACACGGCGCAAAGCTTTACAAACTGTGTTTTTATCTTCCTCATAAACACTTGCTAAAAACATTCGTAAATTAAATTCCGAAGTATTCACATACCCATCAAAAAACAACTTCGAAAGGTATTCAGAACAAGTAAATCTTTTTTCTTCCTTGCGATATTCCCAACTACCCAGACCAGCTATGCGTTGCGCTTCTTTTAATTGAAACTCATTTCTATTTAGTGATGAATTAATTTCTAGCAAGGTTGAATTGATGGCTTCAATCTCAAAATTCTTTGATTCAATTTCATCATTCTTTAGGCGTACTTCTTTAAACTTTTGCATCAATTCACGATTCACTCGACGTTTGTCGCGATATGCTTTATAAATGATAGTACCTAAAATCAGACTAAAAGAAAGAGAAAGCACCAAGCCATTTCTCATACTTATTAATCTTGAATTATAATACACCATATTCTCATGGTTTACCTCTAGATTACCTAGTGAATTGCTATTGGTTTTCCCATCCAATTTAGATAAAATATCACTCTGCTGAATTGTTGAATTGGACTTAGCCAATTCCGATTTGTAAACGGAAAAAGTATCTATGTATGCTAAAGCAGTAGAAAACTCTCCAATTGATCGATACAATTCAGCCAATTGTTTAACAGATGACTTTGAAAGCGAAAAATCATTTGTCAATTTTGAATTTAGCAAAGCTCTTTTCTGATAAAAAATAGCTGACAGAACATCATTTTGATGGTAACTAATTCTTCCTAATAATTGATCAATCCATATTCCAGCTACAACATTTTCTGGTGACTTAACTTTTTGAAGATCTAACAAAATATTTTCAGCAATTTGAAAGTCGCCCTTTTTATAATAGACTAGGGCTACATCAACCATACTTTCTATCTCTCCAATTTCATTTCCGATTTCTTTATCAATGGATGCCGATGCTTTTAAGTAATACAATGCAGAATCAAATTCGTTAAGCTCTAATTTTACTTTACCAATATTGCCCATCTCACGAGCAATTCCTTTTTGATTCTTTACGCTTTGATCAATTAATAATGCTTTCTTAAAAAAATAGTTGGCTTGATTTACATCCTTCAATTCAAAATAAACCATTCCTATATTATTGATGGCTAGCGAGAGCCCACGAATTGAAACATGATCATTAATTTCAATTTTCTTCTTTACAACTTTTATATATTCTTCAATTGCATTCTTATACTGACCTTGTGCTAAATAGCAACTCCCAATATGATTCAAACAAAATACTTGTCCAAAAGAATAATTTAAACTATCCGAAATTTTTAACCCTTCATTCGCGTATTTTAATGCTTTATTGATATCCTTAAATCTTTCAATAAAGGTCAATTTTTCTAAAATTCGTACTCTATTTGTGTCCTTCGCTGAATGAATAATTAGTGCTTTTGTTAGCGAATCAAGCTTTCCATCTCCATAAACAGGTACTATTCCAACAAATGAATAAATACAAAAAATCGCCACTATTGATTTCATAATCAATATCTTACGCACACATAAGTTGATACAAAATTTTCGCATAGCACATTAATACGCTTTTCTAAGTAAAAATGTTTCTAATTTTAGCTAGAACCTTACTGATAATTTCTACATTTATAACTTCCTAAATCGAACAAAAAATGTTAAAAAAAACTAAAATCAAATTCGCTCTTATTTTACTTGCATTTCTTCCTGTATTAACTTTTGGACAAACAGCTAAACCTGCTAGAAGTTCAATGCCAAAAATTCCAAGTTTGAAAATGTGTCATGTGCCAAGTGATTCACTTGTTTCTGCAAAACTTACTTTAGCGGATGCACAGTTTTGGGCGGATAGTTTGCCTCTTTCAGTAATTTGTAATGATGGAAGACCTTATACATTAAGTCAATTTATCTTCACGACAATTTTGATGAATCCACTTCAAACAAAGGAATATGGTTTAGCAAATAATGGAATTCCGATTCTTGCTAAAAAAGCAATCAATCAAATGAAACCTGGAGACACCATCTTTCTAAAAGAAGTTAGTGGAAAAGATCAGGACGGGGTTGATGTAAAATTGCCGAATATCGTTTTTGTGATCAAAGAATAAAAAAATTGTTTATACTTTCTAATAGACAATAGCTTTTTATAGCTTATTGCTAATTGCTGTCGACAACTATCATGAGATGAATGTTGTCGACAGTTTAATTTTTATAAGATTTTTCTAAATAGTTCATATCATCACAATTAGATGATTGCTTCCTATATTAATTTTCAGTCTGTCGAAGTCGGTCAGAAAGAGAAAACATCGCATAAATCAAAATGCTTAACCACAGACCTGGGAAAACAATCATCCACCATGCATCAAAATTATTTTTTCCTTCTGCAATTAATCCACCTAAAGTTTTAACCGTTGCTGGCAATCCAAATCCAAGAAAACTAAGTCCAGCTTCAATAGCAATATTACCTGCAAAAGTATACAGCATATACACCAACACGGTTGGCCAAATATTGGGTAATACTTGAATCAGGAGAAGTCGTACACCTTTAATGCCCGACATTAATGCCGCATCCATGTAAGTCATCGACTTTATACTTTGCAGTTCTGCTCTCACAATCCTTGCTAAATCCACCCATGCGGAAATTGCCAATAAAATAATAAGTGATAAAATGGAAGCCGAGAGTAATTGAATAAATGCCAAAACCAAAATCACTCTGGGGATGGCGCTAAATAGCTCAGTAAAACGTAAAAATATTGCGTCAACTGGAATGGGAAGTTTAAAATTAGAAGAAGAAACCATCTTCCACTTCCCAATGACTTTTATTAAAATAATAAAAATAAAAACGGAAACAATCCACCCCAACCATCCATCTCCACGGCTTTCAATATTTAATAAAAGATGACACCAATAAAATACGAGCAGAAAGATCAACACTGTTTTAACTACCGAGAGTTTCAAGGATCCAGGTCCATACCATCCAGCTAAAAAACCAAGAAACAACGCCAAAATACTCGCAAGAAGTGTAGCAATCACAGCGATAAACATAGATATTCTTGTACCATAAAGTATATCTGCTAACAAATCACTACCGAGCAAATTTGTTCCGAACCAATGTCGCTTTGCATATGGAATATCAACTAAATCTCCTTTTTCATTCTCTGTAAACTGTTGATTAAGAGGTCCACGAAAACTCATGTTGAAGGGGTCACTTTTTCCAGATGAATATCCAAATGGAGCATAGATTTCAAAACCAGCAACCTTTTTTTTCAATGAAGAATTATATTCTTGATCTTGATTCAAAAATGGAAAAGACCAATCACCTTGATCAATTCTCAGCAATGGCAAATCATTAGAAATAACTGGAGCCAAAAAACCAACAAGCACATAAAACACGATCACTTTCACTGACCAATGATTCCATTTCCTTCGATAATTCTTCTCACCCATTTTTCTTAAAGTTAGAATAACGAATCAGAGGATTAACTTGAGAAGTAAACAAATCTGTTAAGGTGAAGGAGAGCATCGTTACCAATCCAGACACAAACAATACTCCACTAATGATTGGAAAGTCTTTTTGATCACAAGCCTGCAACATCAATAATCCCATTCCAGGCATCGTAAAAAGAAAATCGATAATTACGCTGCCGCCTAATAACAACGGGAATACACTCATCCCTGAAACAATTACGGGCACCAGCACATTCTTCATAGAATAGTAAAAGATTATTTTTCGCTCTGAAGAACCTACAGCACGTAATGTCATCACATATGGTTTTTTCAATTCATCTTTCAGCAATTCAAAAACCAACTGCGACAAATAAATCAACGTACTATACCCTAATGTAAAAAATGGAATGATCAAATACTTCCATTGAAAGCACAGCGAAAAAAACCAGGAAACAAATCCACTATTCGTTTCCAAAACTGGAGAAGCGGTAGGCAGCAAATCAAACATTCTTGGATTCGCAAAGAACAAAAGCAAGGCTGTTCCCATCCAAAATGTAGGAATAGAATAGGTAAAAATCAGCAATGGTTTTTGAATCTTTGCATACCATTTTCTCTGATACAACGTCAACCATCCTCCCATCAGCAGAGCCAAAGGAAATGTAATCACGAGAACAAAAACAGAAAGAAATAAAGTTAACAGAAATGGATACTTCATCATTTCAAAAACGTCACCACCACGTGTCCATGACTTTCCAAAATCACCTCGCACAATTCCCTTACTTACAAATCCACTACCCTCCGACTTCCCTCCAAAACACCACAAGTGAAATTGATTTTTAGCATTCCATCGAATGGAAGGAATCCATCTTTTCCAATAGTGATTATTATGATCTTCCTTTAGTTTTGACAAATCAACGAGTAATTTCTCATTAATTCCTGATACGTTGTTATTTGCCAAAACATCATCCACAGTAACAGAAATTCCTTCAGATTGAAAATTCGAGAAGAAATCATTCGTCTTTTTTTTAGCAATAAATTCTTTGGCTATGGAATACGACAAACTCGTATTTCCTGAATAATACGACAATGAACACAAGAGAAATTTAAAATCGTTATCAGGTAAATGAACAAAGGAATCGGGCAACAATCTACTTTCCATCGAAAAATAAAAATAAGGAAGATGTAATCCCATTTGACGATATTGACGCTCATAGCTTTTCGTTTTTCCTTCTTGAGAAGAAACCACTTGTGAATTATTAAACGTCAATATGTACTTAGCAGGATCGCCTGGCAACACTCTACTCAAGAAAAAAGAAAACAATACCAACAAGATCAAACTTACCAACGTTTGCAAAAATCTCTTGATCAATATTGACTTCATCCAAATTCGAGTTATGGAGTAACACTTGTTTTTACGCCAATCGAATTTAACTGAAACATATTATACAAAACGCCTGGGCGTTCTCCATACAATTCAGCACCTGAAAATCTTTTATGAATTGCGGTACGTCGAACTAAGCCATAAAGAAAAACATAGGGATACTCATTATAAATTTCGGCTTGAATTCTTTTTTCCATTCCAAGTCTTGCTGTCTCATCCATAGTTACTGCTAAGCTATCGATAATTGCATCTGTTCTTTCATTTCCAAATCCAGAAAAATTAAGTCCATTATCTTTCCAACTAGAAGTGGCCCAAAGCTGCGCATAATCTTCAGGCAACGCAGAAGAATTCCACGACCCCATAATCATATCAAAATGATGCGAAGTGCCTTTGTCGAGCCAAGTTTGCAAATCTGTCATATTCAAATTCAATTTTACTCCTGCTTGCTTCATAGATGCTTCAATCATCAAAGCCATTTCTCTCCATTCGGGTGTAGTAGAAAGAAATGTAAGTTCTAATTCCAAACGAACTTTCTTTCCATCCATCATTTTCATTCGCACACCATCTTGATCACGTTCATTCCATTTTGCAGCATCCAGTATTTCATTTGCCTTTTTAACATCTAACAAAATCAGCGGTAAATCTGAATTATAACTTGGCTTCATTTTAGCCACAGGTCCAACCACAGCCTTATTTACACCTTTACAAACTACATCAATCATAGGTTGTACTGGAGTTAGCGATGCCAATGCTTTCCGAACTTCCAATTCAGAAAGTGCTAATGCATTATTCGACAACGCGGGTTTCGTATTCAGTGCAATAAAAGTATAACCATAAACATCAACAAAGCGACCGTGATAATTTTGATTAAACATTGAATCGCCTTTCATTTCAATTAATCCACGAGATGATAGCGATGTTGAAGCATCAAACTCCTGTTTCAAAAATGCGAGCTGTGTTGAAACGGCATCCTTATTTACTTTAAAAATTAATTTTTTCGGATATGCTTTTTCTGCGTACACGGTTGACTTATCTGTCCAATGACTTTCTTTCTTCTCCAAGATGAGCAATTGTCCTTGCTGCCATTCTTTCAAGCGATAAGGTCCTAATCCCGAAATAAGTTTAGGATCGAATCCATAGGGAGGAGAATTAAAATTCGTTGACCATTCATTCAGGTCCTTAAATTGATCTACATGAAAATTTGTATCATTAAATTGTTCGAATGAAAATTGATCCAATACATTCTTAGGATCATAAAAACTTTTTTGGATGATGGGATAGTCGGCCCACAGTGCCACATTTTGCACATACACCTTTTTCATACGGATTAGCACTTTTGATGCAGAATTCGGAACTCGCTCTGCTTTCTCTACCAAATCAAAATACGGTTTAAATGCTGCGTTATTTGTTCCTGGGTTCTTTGCCGCTTTAATTGTAAAAATTACATCATCTGGAGAAATCAAAGTATTATCATCCCATTTAATATCTTCCCTTAAATCAAAAATAAGATCCAATTGACTTTCGGAAATCTGGGGCATCGACTTACAGATTCCAGGCTGGACAGCACCCGTTCGAAGATCGGTACGCAACAAAGAACCGTGGAGATACAAGAACATTTCGGAGCGCACTTGAGAAGTTCCATTACAGGGATGGAGGTTATCAGGCTCATTCAATTCATGAATCACCACCTCATTCTCCTTTGACCAAGCATCCAGAAAAGAAGAAGGAGCACCTAATTCAATATAATTGCCCGATTCAACAGTCACATCAACTTTCTTTTTTGAGCCGCAAGAAAGCGTCAAGAAGAGAGATAATTGGATAAGAATTACAAGATTTATTTTTTTCATTGTAGTAAGCATTGGGAATCAGACAAAGATAAAAGCAACTATGAGCAATCAAAATTAAAATAAGGTTTGGATCGCGTCTTCCTTTCACTAAATTTGCAGCCGCTGGTGAGATGCCTGAGTGGCCGAAAGGAACAGTTTGCTAAACTGTCGTACGGGTAACTGTACCGAGGGTTCGAATCCCTCCCTCACCGCTGAAAGGTTGTCATAACATGATGACCTTTTTTTATTTATGAATTATTATGTTTATATCATTGAAAGTTCAGTGGATGGTTCTTTTTACAAGGGATTTACACTTGATTTTAATGAGAGAATAAAACAGCATAATGAAGGTTGGTCTAACTATACTTCACGAAAGATTCCTTGGAAATTGGTTCATTTAGAAGTTTATGCAACAAAAGCAGAAGCATTGAAAAGGGAAGTGGCATTGAAAAAGTATTCTCATAAGCAAATAGAATCATTAAAAACATCACCCAAAAATTGTTTGAATAAACTTGCCGAAAGGAATCCCCAAAGCCTTGGGGACTAAACTGTCGTACGGGTAACTGTACCGAGGGTTCGAATCCCTCCCTCACCGCTGAAATTCAATAAAATCCCGTTTTTGCGGGATTTTTTGCTTTTATGGCCAGCCGTATAATAAATAGAGGCATTATTAAGCGCTGCGTTAATGTTTTACCAGGCAATCGCCGAGCTATCACTAAAATGTCTGCTTTATTTAATCCTGTTTTATTTTGCAGTCACACTTCCAGATTGAAAATGCCCAAGCCAGAAACTTTTGTA
>JANOPQ010000118.1:0-1556 GCA_031421935.1 Bacteroidota bacterium
TTTTATAATAATTCCATCCCTTCGGGATTTTATTATGTTAAATCGAACACTGCTTCATTAATTGATGCAATTGATGGTTTAAAATTTTAATATTCTTCTATTTAATAATTCTGTTATCACTAAAGATTTTGTTTTGTTAAATCGAACACTATTTCAATAATTGATTCACTTAAAGGTTTAAAATTTTAATATTCTTCATTTTAATAATTCTATCATCTTCTTCGGGCTTGATTTCTAAAAATGGGTCAAATCTTTATTGATTTACGAATATAACAAAGACGTTAGTTTATAGATGGACAATTCGACCATCTCCCCGAAACTAACGACCAAAATAAATTTAGTGCACTGAAGTTACGTCAACATTCCACCATCCACATTCAATACTTGTCCGGTGATGTAAGACGACATATCGCTCGCTAAAAAGACAACAGCTTGCGCAACATCTTCAGGTGTTCCGCCACGTTTTAATGGAATTTGTTCTCTCCATTGTTGTACCATCTCCGGTGCTAATGCCGCTGTCATTTCCGTTTCAATAAACCCAGGAGCAATCGCATTACAACGGATATTTCTAGATCCTAATTCGAGAGCAACCGATTTGGTAAATCCAATCATCCCTGCTTTAGATGCTGCATAATTGGCTTGACCTGCATTTCCTTTAACACCCACAACGGAAGAAATATTGATGATACTTCCTTTTCTGGCTTTCAACATGGGGCGCTGACAAGCCTTGGTAATATTAAATGCACTTTTCAAATTGGTGCGAATTACCTCATCAAATTGCTCTTCCGACATTCTCATCAATAAATTATCGCGCGTAATTCCGGCATTGTTCACAACTACTTCCAAAGATCCAAAATCAGCTATAATATTGGTAATTAGCTCATCTGCAGCTGAAAATTCAGAAGCATCTGATTTATATCCTTTCGCTTTGACCCCCATTGCTTGGAGTTCTTTTTCTAATTCTTGGGCTTTTTCAGGAGATGAAAGGTATGTAAATGCCACATTAGCACCGTTTTGGGCTAATACCAAAGCGATACCTCTACCGATACCGCGTGATGCGCCTGTAATTAGCGCATTAGTTCCATTTAGAAGTTTAATCATGACTTTATACTTGGAGTATTGAAATTATTAGGTTTATTTTGCCAAAGATATATAAGCAACCAAATTAAACTAGTTATGAAAAAAATTCTTGCCATTGCGGTTATCGTGATAACCAGCCTTTCTTCTGCCCAGGCACAAGAAGGAATTCGTTTAGGTGCGAAGGGATCCTTCTTTTCCACTTGGCTCTTTAACAAAAATGTTTCTGACCAAAATGCTAGTTTCGACTATGCATCTTCTTTCAGTCCATCTTTTGGAGTACAAGCTATCTTTATGTTGAAAGAGACTTATGGGATAAGTACTGAAATCATTTATGCTTCCCACAAGCAAAAATATGACGGATATTTTGAATTTGGAAACGAAGAGTTTACTTTCACAAATGAAATCAATTTAAGTTATATTGATATTCCTATTTTATTTCGTGTTTCTTCGACTAAAGGACCTTATTTTGAAATTGG
>JANOPQ010000119.1:0-8564 GCA_031421935.1 Bacteroidota bacterium
GGCTAAATTTGTATTATTATTACTAAAATTATTATTTGTAATTTCAACTGTACTGTCTGAACTATTCAATAAGAGGATCGCAAAATTATTATTATAAAAATTATTATTTGCAACTTTTATATTTGGACCGTTCCAGACTGACAATGAATATCCAGTAGGACAATCGTGAATACAAGAATTTGTAAGTTCTGCATTCCCGGTCAAACGAATGTAATCAATATTCCCACCGCCGTTATAAATTTCACAATGATCAATTTTTACAGGAAGAGGAAGTATTACGGGGTAATGTGTGGTAATAGCTATAAAAGCAAAATCATGAATTTTTGTATATTGAATCGAAATACCACTTCCATAAGCCATAATGCCACTTTCACAATCACTCATTTCAGAATGATGAATAGCAATTCCAGTGCCCAATATCCAAATACAATCCTTAGCCTTATTAAAAAGACAATAATCAAAACTGCAACCAGAACTATCTAAAGGATTATATGGTATTGCTGTATTTGTGAAAACAAAACCCTCCCATTTGATATTACCAGTTCTCAACTTAAATACAATAGAGTCAGTGACAGTTCCTCGAGCTTGAAGAACACCTTCAACTTGAAAATTAATATTAGCATCAAAATTCAAAACAACACCGGGTTCAATCTTGACAGTAACTCCAATTGGAACCAGAACATTGCTTGACACACGATAAGGACTATTTGCAAGTAATAAAGTTGTATCACTAAAAAACACACCGCCAATAATAGATTGCGCTTTTAATACATTACAAAGTAAAAGTAATGAAAGTAAAATCGAATATTTTTTAAATAAGTTTAACATTGCTCTTAAATCTAAACTAAAACTATTTAATGAGTTATTCCTTGTATTAATACGAAGGTACAAATAATATTAATTCTTGCAAATTTTTTATAACTATATGATTTTTAAAGAAAATAATCCTTTCTCTGTATGTTCAATTAAAGATAGGAAACTAAATCACTCGATAATTCCGATACTCAAATAATCGCTTAACAGTTTGTTTATCAATAAAATGCAACACTCTATTCTTTAAACTCAATTAATTTTGTAGAGTGTCATAATAAAATAACCAGTACATATTTTCAATGCGACTCTACATTGGGGTAGGAGCGAGCTATGTTCAGGAAAAATTTAGGAGACCAAAGAAAAAAAATATTAAAAAAAAATAATCCTGTCGTTAAAAACTACTATGAATTAATTTATTTCTTAAAATTCTCCAATAAGATTGGTTCTACAATATATCCTTCGGCTTTTAGCAACTGAATCAATCCATACTTATATTTCAAATTTTCAAGATCAACACTAATGAAACATTCACTCTTATTGATATATTGAACAATTTTAGGAAGCCAATCCTTATTTCTCTTCTCCAATAGAATACTATCAAATGGATGTTGACTTTCCCCAGAAAAATTATAATGGATAACATTATTATAATAATTATCTACAACCCCTAAATACTTATCAAACAAAGAATCTTTATCATTAGGAACAGTTCGAAATTCTTCATTAAAGTAAACAATCATCAAAGAATCCACTTCACGAACAGTTCTTTTCACAACTTCAATCGTCAATGGAAAACCCATAGTAGCATTAAGCATGAAATATGAATGATAATCTCTTTGACTTTCTAATGCTACAATTCTATGACTTTTTTTCCAACGCAATTGCAAATCGTAATCCATATTAAAACTACCGCTGCTTTTACTTACTATTCCTGAATTCGTAGCTCCTACCTTATTTTCAACCCATTGTTTCAATTTATAAATATTTGTATGAACTATATCACAATTTCTAAAATATGGATCATAATAAAAAAACTTTTTAAACCTATTCTTTTGGGATCGCGATGCATAACGATGCCATCGTATTGAATCGGGATCCAACCAATAATTAGCAATAGGATACAGTAAATAATTTTGCTCAGTAATATAATACTTAGACGACTCCAATTTTCTCAATATCAAATTATTCTCAAGAAGATAAGTATCCATACAAAGAAAATTCGTACCTAATAGATAAGAAGTGTCTTTTGCCCCCGGTTTTATTACTTTCCAAAAAGTTGCTCGAATCAAATCATCTTGCCCATAAACTGCCGAATTGAACAAGAGAAAACCAATCAAACAAAAAAAGCTATATAATTTTTTTCCCATTCTTTGTAAAGATGAAAATATCAAATCACCCGATAATTCCGATATTCAAACAATCTTTTTCCTGTTTGCTTTTCTACAAAATGCAAGACTTTATTTTTAAAACTTAAATTATTTTGACGAGTATCATAATAAAATACCCAGTCCATGTTTTTTATACGATCGTTCATGGTAGAAGGATGGGTAGATGTAAATTCCTCTAATGAATCAATTCCTGAATAATCAAAAAGTTCTTCTTTTACCTTTGCTTTTACTTTTTCATCTGTATGCCATAGTCGATGGAAACTCTTTTGCTTTTCTGTTTGATGAGCTGGATTTTTTACCCAACCATAATGGAAAATTCGAGCTTTAATCTTTTTTACTTTCAAAGGTCGATCGTCTTTTCTAAACCCTTGTGCATCTTTATAAGAATGAATTTTAGGATCATTGCGAACAATTCTCACTTCGTGTCGATACCACTTACGTGAATTACCTACATAATGATAGCTGCCGTAAAAATGAATGTAATTAAACAGAAGCCCCTCAACCTTCACATCACTTTTATATTGTTCCATAGAAGATCGAATGATGGAATAATCATTTTCATGGATCACCTCATCCGCTTGTAAATAAATACACCAATCGGCTTGCGGAGAAACGGCTTGCAACGCTTTGTCGGTCTCGACAGCTAACACGCGTCCACCTTCGCGAAGTGAATCATCCCAAACAGAAGGAACTACTTTTATTTTAGGAGAATTAATGGATTGAATTAATTCAGCAGTGGTATCATCGGAATTTCCCAGACAAACGATTAACTCATCTACCAACGGTAATAGAGAAAGAATGCTTTCCTTAACAGGATAATCAAACTTGACAGCATTGCGAACAAAAGTAAATCCGGATACAAACATGAGGGATGATTAAACCAATTCAGTGCTTACAAATTTTTCCCACTCTTCAAACTGAGAGTTTTTCATCACGCGAGGAAATTTATTTTGAGAGCCCATCTTTCCGTTCTTCTCCATCCAATTCATAAAGACTTTGAGAGGTAATACTTCGACAAAAATTTCTTTTAAGGCCGATGTCCGCTCGACTCGATAATCATCGTTCAATATTTTTAGTTTCTCATCTAAACTCAACTTAAGTGCAGCTACATCTACTTTATCATCGGTGCCGATGTACCATTTATGAGCGAACATAGTTCCGTGCTTCACACCTGAAACAGAAAATTCATTGATACTAATGTTAAACTCATCGGAAACCATTTCAATCGCTTTATTCATATTGTCGACACTCAAATGCTCTCCACACAAACTCAAATAATGTTTTGTTCGACCTGTAATTACGATTTCAGCCTTTTCTACATCCGTGAATTTAATCACATCTCCAATCATATATCGCCAAGCACCTGCTACGGTTGAAATGAGCAATGCATACTCTTCGCCAACTTCTACTTCATCAATCAACAATGTTTTTGGCTTACGCACCAATTCACCATCTCCATTGAAATTTTCGGAAGTGAAGGGTACGAATTCATAAAACAATCCGTTATTCACCACCATACGCATCGAGCGATTATTTTGCTCATGCTGAAAAGCGATGAATCCTTCCGATGCTAAATACGTTTCGATATAGGTCAATGGATGATCAATTAATTTTTCAAAACTTTTCCGATAAGGCTCAAACGAAACACCGCCGTGCACATAAATCGTGAGGTTGGGCCAGATATCGTGAATAGTCTTCACTTGATACTTTTCAATAATTCGCTCGATGAGTAATTGACACCATGCAGGAACACCGACCAAGATACCAATGTCCCATTGACGGGCATTATCTACAATCTCATCTAACTTGGTATTCCAATCTTTCTCGCGCGAAATTTTTCTTCCAGGCTTATAAAAATGCTGAAACCAAAACGGAATTTTACTAGTCGTAATTCCACTTAAATCACCTTCGAAGTAGGAGCCTTGCTGGTTCAAATGCGTGCTGCCCCCTAACATCAAAATACCTTTCGAAAATATATCGCTTCTTAACTCTTTGTATCCACCCAAACTAATCATTTGTCGAACGCTGGTTCTGCGAATGGCTTTCACCATATCATCAGTCACCGGTATATGCTTACTCGAACTTTCCGATGTGCCGCTACTTAAAGCATAATAATGCACTTTCCCAGGCCAAGTTACATCTTCTTCGTTATGCAAGGTTTTGTTCCACCAGCGTGCATAAATACTTTTATAATCGTGTACTGGAACAGTAGCTCTAAATTTATTTACAAAATTCTTGCTGTTCACCATATCAGCAAAATGATACGTTTGTCCAAACATGGTAAACTGTGCTTTTCGCATCAGTTTCTTCAATTCCCTTTTCTGGTAATAGATCGGAGTATCATTCGCTAATCGCAAGCGATGGCGTAACTCTATACTTCGTTTTATAATAGCGGCCAGTATCGGCATTCTTTTTCTTTATTTAATTCTTAGTTCCAAATACTAAATTAAATATGAAAATTATAATTCAAGCTCTAATCCTAATTGTTTTCTAAAATCATCCAATCCCGGATTTTTTTCCACCATTTTTTGGTATTTCTCCTTGTTCGTATAAGCTACTTCTCCAGACTTAACACTATCATCTAATTTCACATACACATTAAGGGTGTAGTTTCGTAAACTTTGTCTTAAGAAATTCACCAATTCTGTTCTTTCCTCCTGAAACAATTCCTCTTGTGAAGGATTATCAATCAACAATTCGATTTGATAATTCTCATGGATCGTTGGTACATTCATATTCATGGTAGTGCTCAATTGAATCTTTCCATCCATCTTGGCTTGATCAGAATACATCTTCCAATACTTCAATAACGTTTCATGATCGAAAGAATCTTTCAAATCAGGAAGCACTTCTTTCACACTTTCTTCAACTACCGTGTCCACCGACTTTTTAAAAGAAGACAAGGAAGCACCTTTAAAGATGGATGAACCAGTTTGAGAGGGAGGAGGAGTAGGAGTGCGAGAAGGAGTAGGAGTAGGAGTTTGAGAGTGAGAAGGAGTAGGAGAGCGATCAGCCGAAGGAGAAGGAGTGGGATCGACTGAAATTTTCTCTGATGCTGGTGCAAGATGTGTTTCTGTAACCACTTTCGCAATAGGTGGTGAAGAGGGCTCTGCCACTTCCGATTTCTTCGCTACTTCCTTCTTAACTTCTGTTTTTACTTCACTTTTTTTTTGAATAGCAGCAGCAGGTGCCTCTTCCAACATTCCTGAAATAGAACAAAGACGAATCAATGCCAATTCAACATGTAATCGTTGATTTCTAGCATTGCGGTAATCGATATCGCACTTGCTACAAATGGATAAATATTTTAAAAGGTTTGGCTGAACAATTTCACTTGCCTGCAATTTATAACGTTCACGCGCACTTCTACTCACTTCCAAAAGCGACAAAGTCGATTCCGTTTTCGAAACTAACAAATCACGGAAATGAGACGCTAATCCCGTGATGAAATGATGTCCATCAAAGCCATCTGAAATAAGTTCATTATAGGTAAGCAATGCACCTGGAATATTTCCCTCACGAATTTCATCCGTAATCTTAAAATAATAATCATAATCTAAAATGCTCAGATTATTAATAACATCCTTATAGGAAATATTGGTTCCAGCAAAACTTACAATTTGATCGAAGATGGAAAGTGCATCACGCAATGCTCCATCCGCTTTTTGAGCAATGATGTGCAACGCTTCCTCTTCAGCTTTCACTTCTTCTTGTTCCGCAACGTATTCGAGATGTTTTGTGATATCATCCACTTGAATGCGATTAAAATCAAAAATCTGACAACGTGATAAGATCGTTGGAATTATTTTATGTTTCTCCGTCGTCGCTAAAATAAACACCGCATAAGAGGGAGGTTCTTCTAATGTTTTCAAAAACGCATTGAAGGCACTTGACGAGAGCATGTGCACCTCATCGATAATATAGATTTTATATTCTCCAGAATGCGGTGCATAACGAACTTGCTCCACCAAATTTCGGATATCATCCACCGAGTTGTTCGAAGCAGCATCCAACTCATAAATATTTAAGCTTTGGCCGGAATTAAATGACTTGCATGACTCGCAAGTATTGCAAGCTTCCATCTCGGCGGTAAGCGTTTTGCAATTCAGCGTCTTGGCTAAAATTCGCGCACAGGTGGTTTTTCCCACACCCCTTGGACCACAAAACAAAAAAGCTTGAGCTAAGTGCTGCGTGCGTATGGCATTCTTTAACGTATCGGTTATATGAGCTTGACCTACAACCGTATCAAAGGTAGCAGGACGATATTTTCTAGCGGAAACTACGAAGGCATTCATGTTTACAAATGTAAATAATTTCATTGTTAATTTAGAATATTGCTAACCCCTCAACTCTTTCATTTACAATGAATTTTAAAAAAATTATCGACAATTGGCGGGTTTACAAAAATTTGAGATACTTTTCCGACCTATATGGTAAAAAAGTCAAATTGGGAGTGGGAGCAAGGGTTCTTTTTCATCATTTTACTCTTACATTGTTTGCCCATTCTTCTCTTAACTCCCTTTGTTACGTTAGATGGGCCAGCCCATTTGTATAATGCGCACCTCATGTTTGAAGTTCTTTTTGGAAAAACTACAGTTATACATTCTTTTTTCGAGTTCAATACTTTTCCTGAGCCTAATTGGACAGGACATTTCCTGTTGATGGTTTTACAAGCTTTTCTACCCATTTTATGGGCAGAAAAAGTAATCATCATCTTGATTTTTGTGCTGATGGCAATGGGATTGCGAAAATTAATTTTGACTATTAATCCAGCATCTGCTTACTTAAGTTGGCTGATTTTTCCTTTCTTGTTTAACTTCCCGCTCTTGCTTGGATTCTTCAACTTCGTACTGGCGTTAGCGTTATTACCTTGGTGGATCAATTGGTGGTTAAAAAACCATCATAATGGTTTGCATATCAAGAATGGCATATTTGTCTCTCTGTTTTTTATGGTTTTATATTTCTCACACCTTGTTGTGTTTTTACTTGCTGGACTCAGCGCAGGCATCATCAGTATTTTCCATACTCCTTCTGGGAACACCAAGAAAATGTTCAAGCAGTTATTGTATCTTTTCATAGTTAGCTTACCTGGACTCTTTTTAAGTTTTCTCTTTGTATTCATCTTCGGAACGGAAGGTTACAGAGGAGAAATATCTTATTTACCCCTAGCTCAATTGGTAGATGATCTTCTTTGTTCGAGGATGTTTATCGTTTACGATTATACTTCTGAAAAGGTATTTACTTACACTTTTTCGGGGTTGATGGTCTTACTAACGGTGATAGGACTACGTCATTTCAATAAAACTTTTGAACAACGTAGCTTTGGTTGGATCTGTCTTAGCTCTTTGCTGATTATTTTTATCATTCCAGATAGTTTGGCTTCGGGTGGAATTTTATCGGTGCGATTGGTGCAATGGTTTTACATGACTTGGTGCATTTGGTTGGTGACATTGAATTTTCCCAGAAAAGCAAAAATATTTGCTGGAGTCATTGCAGTGGGATTCAGTTTGGGGATGATGAAAATTCATTGGAAGGTACAGAAAGAATTAAATAGAGATGCGAAACAATTTATAGCAGCATCAACCCACATTCAGTCCAATTCCATTGTACTTCCGCTCAATTATTCTGCCAACTGGATGCATTCCAATATGAGCAGTTATTTGGGAGTAGTCAAAGACGTTGTTGTACTCGATAATTACGAAGCCACGCAACATCATTTTCCCTTGGTCTGGAAAAAGAACATGGACCCAGAAATCCACATGGGAAATCATGTATCAAGCAATAGACCCTGTGTGAAGATGGAGAAGTCGGAAAAAATGACTGGATTAAAAGTTGATTATGTGAGTGTTTGGCAAAAACCGAGTGATCTGAGTGATTCTTGCTCATTAGATATAATAAATCAACTTCGGGTTTTAAAGTTTGGTTCTATTAGTAATAGTAATTCTTTAGAACTTTTTATTAAACAATAGAGACACTGGAGAGCACAAAAGAACACTAGAGTTTAAACTTTTTTGCTAAACTAAATTTCTCAAGTGCTCTCTTGTGTGCTTTAGTGGCCTCTAGTGTTGAAAAAAATTACAGTGAAAATTACAACTTCCTAGCTGCAAGCTTAAAGATATATATATCCAATCTAAATTTTTTATTCCAATAGAATTCATCTTTAACCACGGAGGCACAGAGGTGGCACGGAGGAACACGGAGAGAGATTAGAAGCATTAAACTAACAACTAAATATTGTAATAATTCCAAAATCCAACCCTGAAAGGGTGAAAAGATTATAAAAATTTAATACAATGAAAAAACAGAACCCTGAAAGGGTGAAATTATTTGCTGCGAACAAGTCAGCATATTTTCCAGAACAAT
>JANOPQ010000120.1:0-4955 GCA_031421935.1 Bacteroidota bacterium
TTTCTTCTTGAATTCGTCACTGAACACCCTTCTGCGGCGCTCTTCTTGACTTAATGTGAACTGTTGTTTCGTTGCCATTTCTTATGGTTTTAAAGGTTTAAATGTCTTCAAAACCGGTCAACGTATTTCAGGCACTGACACGAATATTTTCGCAAATAATCTAACAACTAACATCTAACAACTAACAACTAACATCTAACTCCCCATGGCAAGAATAACATCAAACTCTTCAGGAAGAATAGAAACAACCGAGAGTCGATTTAATCGCAACATCTGAATGTCTTTTAATCTTGGCTCCGCTTTGATATCCGCTAGAGGTACTGATTTTTTTAATTTTTTAAAAGGTTTTAAATCTACCGACACCCAATTTTCATCGGTGGTCGTCGGATCTTGATACCCTTCTTTTTTTACTTTGGCAATACCAACGATGGCCAATCCCTCGTTGCTGTGGTAGAATAAAACCATGTCGCCTTTCTTCATGCTTCTCAAGTTATTTCTAGCCTGATAATTACGCACTCCATCCCAGCAAGCGAATCCATCCTTTACGAATTGATCCCACGAATACTTGAATGGTTCTGACTTAACGAGCCAGTAGTTCATAATTGCTTTTTTAAGAGGACTCCGAAAATACAGAATGCAATTGAATCCTCATGTTTGCTTTTAGCAGATTTACTATTTTTACAAATAAAATACTTACTATGAAACGTTTGCTCCTGACTTTCACTCTATTGACTCTATTCTCGCTCTCTGAAGGATGGGCACAGTCCTCTTGTTGTGATGTTACCGCCGGCGAGGTCTTATCTTTTGCCGATTTTGCAAATGATGAAAAGTTTATCGCAACTCATCTTCCTCCAGTTCCCCTCGATTTCACACCTAAAATTGGAAAGATGGTCAGTATGAAAGTGGAAGGAGGGAAGGAAGCAGCCATTTTTGAAGTAAAATCTGGAAAAACAAATGGAGCCGTTATTCTGATGTTTCACGAATGGTGGGGATTGAACGAATATATTTTACGTGAAGCAGAACGGATTCATATTGCTACAGGTGCTACGGTTTTGGCAATTGATTTATACGATCGTCAAGTAGCCATTACCGCCGAAGAAGCCGCAACCCTCATGCAAGGATTGAAAAAGGAAAGAGTAGAAGCCATTATTAAAGCTTGTTTGGAGTATGGAGGAAAATTTTCTCGAGTGCAAACTATCGGCTGGTGCATGGGTGGTGGATGGAGTTTGCAAGCTGCTATTTTAGCCGGTCAACAAGGTTATGGATGCGTGGTTTATTATGGAATGCCTGAAACGGAAAAGGAAAAGTTGGCACAATTGGGCGGACCCGTTCTCGGAATTTATGCGAGTAAAGACGCTTGGATTACCCCTCAATTGGTAGATGAGTTTGATGAAAATATGAAAATCGTTCAAAAGAAATTTACCAAATATTCTTATGATGCCGATCACGCTTTTGCGAATCCGAGTAACACTAAATATGATAAAGTCGCTACTGCCAAAGCCAACGACTTGGTGATAAAATTTTTGAAGGAGAATTTTAATGTGCCCTTCCGCAAACCAAATATTGAAACAAAGTAACTTATTGTAATTCCGTCGGTTGCTATGGGTGTTTCGTAAACTATTTATTCTTTTTTGGTAGATGGTAGCGAGGCTTCGGATTCGTCGCGAGACTTCGCGATTATATGTAATATTTCTTCCTCTTTTTGAAAGTTGCAACCTCGAAATTTCGTATCTTCGCACTCTTAAATGGATGTTAGATATTAGATTTTGGATGTTGGATTTATTATCTTAAAGAGTGAAATTAATCACCTGTTTAGTAAAATATTAAAAAGACTTGTCCTGCAGCAATGCGGGATCCAACTTCCAAAGTCTAAGATCCAATCGCGAAGCGTCGCGACTAACATCCAAAATCTAAAGTCTAACATCCAACAACCAACAACCAACAACCAATTCTGAATTCTTAATTCCTAATTCTTAATTAAATCACATGGTATTCGACCTCGACATGATCCAAAATATGTATGCTGGCTTTCCAAGCAAAGTAGCAGCTGCACGCGCCCTTACTGGCGGACCTCTAACACTCGCTGAAAAAATTCTGTACTCCCATCTTTCAGAGGGACTACCACAAAAAGCATTTGTACGAGGCAAGGATTATGTGGATTTTAATCCAGATCGCGTAGCCATGCAAGATGCTACGGCCCAAATGGCTTTGTTGCAATTTATGCAAGCCGGTCGACCTAAAGTCGCTGTTCCCTCTACTGTGCATTGCGATCACTTGATCCAAGCTGAAGAAGGAGCTACAGCAGATTTAACAAAAGCATTGGATAAGAATAAAGAAGTTTTTGGATTTCTTTCTTCTGTTTCAAATAAGTATGGAATTGGTTTTTGGAAACCAGGTGCTGGAATTATTCACCAAGTAATTCTTGAAAATTATGCATTTCCAGGGGCTATGATGATTGGTACCGATAGTCATACGGTGAATGCCGGTGGACTTGGTATGGTTGCAATAGGTGTAGGTGGTGCCGATGCATGTGATGTGATGGCAGGACTTCCGTGGGAGCTAAAGTTTCCAAAATTGATTGGTGTGAAGTTGACAGGTAAGATGAGCGGTTGGACATCTGCAAAAGATGTAATTTTAAAAGTGGCAGGTATCTTAACTGTGAAAGGTGGAACCGATGCGATTGTAGAATATTTTGGTCCAGGTGCCGATAGTATTTCATGTACTGGAAAAGGAACCATCTGTAACATGGGTGCAGAGATTGGAGCAACCACTTCCATCTTCAACTATGATGAAAAGATGGCCGATTACCTTCGTGGTACGAGTCGTAAAGCTGTGGCTGATTTAGCTGATGGTATTAAAGAACATTTGCGTGGAGATAATGAAGTATATGCAAATCCTGAAAAATATTTTGATCAAGTAATCGAAATTAATTTAGATGAGTTAGAACCACATATCAACGGTCCTTTTACTCCTGATTTAGCATGGCCGTTGAGTCAATTCGCTGCTGCTGTGAAAGAGAACGGATGGCCAGCAACGTTAGAAGTTGGATTGATTGGGTCTTGTACCAATTCATCGTATGAAGATATTAGTCGTGCCGCTTCGTTAGCCGATCAAGCAGTGAAAAGTGGATTGAAAGCGAAGAGTGAATTTACCATAACACCAGGATCCGAATTAGTGCGATACACGATAGAGCGTGATGGATTCTTATCTACTTTCGATAAGATGGGCGGAGTAGTGTTAGCCAATGCTTGCGGTCCTTGTATTGGACAATGGGCACGTCACACAACAGACCCTACTCGTAAAAATTCAATCATCACTTCTTTCAATCGTAATTTTGCAAAGCGTAATGATGGAAATCCAAACACACATGCATTCGTAGCATCACCAGAAATTGTAACCGCATTAGCCATCGCAGGTGATCTTACTTTTAATCCGATGACCGATTTTTTAACGAACGACAAAGGCGAAAAAATTAAATTAGCAGAACCAAAAGGTCCAGAAATGCCACCGCAAGGTTTCGCTGTGGAAGATGCAGGCTACCAAGCACCGGCTGCTGATGGATCATCAGTGAAAATTGAAGTGAGTCCAACCAGTGATCGTTTACAATTACTCGATCCATTTGCAGCATGGGAGGGAATTGATTTGAAAGGATTGAAATTGCTTATCAAAGCAAAAGGAAAATGTACTACCGATCATATCTCAATGGCAGGTCCGTGGTTAAAGTATCGCGGACATCTTGATAATATCAGCAACAACATGTTGATTGGTGCCATGAATTTCTTCAACGAAAAAACTGATAAAGTAAAAAATCAATTGACGGGTGAATACGGTCCGGTGCCCGCAGTGCAAAGAGCCTACAAGGCACAAAACATCGGTTCTATCGTGGTGGGAGATGAAAACTACGGAGAAGGTTCTTCTCGAGAACATGCTGCTATGGAGCCTCGCCACTTAGGCGTTCGCGCAATCTTGGTAAAATCATTTGCGCGTATTCATGAAACGAATTTGAAGAAGCAAGGAATGTTAGGTCTTACGTTTGCGAATAAAGAAGACTATGACAAAATTCAAGAAGACGATGTAATCGATATCTTAGGATTGACTTCTTTCGCGCCTGGAAAACAACTTTCCATTCAGTTGAATCACAAAGACGGCACGGCAGAAACCATCTTAGTAAATCATACTTACAACGAAAATCAAATTGAATGGTTTAAAGCAGGTGGAGCCTTAAATATCATCCGCTCTCAAGTAGGTGCTTAATTCGTAGAGTTTACAAAGAATAAATTAATCTATTATTGCTGCTCAGTAGTGTATTCTACTGGGCAGTTTTTTTTGTGTTTAAATGAGAAACTTTGACATTGTGCAGCCTTTGCGTGCTAATGGTAGCGCAGCCTTAGCGCCTCTGCGCCTTAGCGAGAAAATTTAGCGAAGAACAAGCGACAGAGTAGCCATAGTGAGAAACTTTTAGCGCAGCCTTTGCGCCCAGATAGCTATCCATCGGCCGCCAAAGGTTTGCCGACGGCGCTGCGGGATCGCACTTTAAAAAGGAAATTTAATTCTTCTATTAACTATTTTACGGAATTTTTATAATTGCATGAAAATAATTTTATATTTTTATTGAATGAAAATACATTCACTTCTCTTCGTTTGCTTAGTTGGATTAATTGTTTCTTGTAAAAAAGATAAAGATTCAGAATCTGCGCTAACCATCAGCTTTACTCAAACAAGCGGTTACACAAATTCATTGCCTAAGACTATTGTATTTACTGCTAATTCTTCTGGTGCAGATAATGTTACTTGGGATTTTGGTGATAGCACTACCGGTCAAGGCTTCACTTTGAGTCATACCTACACTAACTTTGGTGCTTTCAAAGTGAAAGCTACTGCAACAAAATCGGGATTGATTGCGTCCTATTCAAAAGATGTGGCCGTCACTTTTTACAGACGAGCGGTCATTAAAA
>JANOPQ010000121.1:0-15801 GCA_031421935.1 Bacteroidota bacterium
GAGTTTAACTTGACCCAATTCCTCTATTCCTGTCAAAGTAAATTGACTTAATAATCCTTGAGGTAAAAACGATTCCAATAAATTTTCCATAAACCGAAAAATAGAAAATTTCAACTAATCCCCAAATATATTGGTTGACCCGTATATTTTCATTTTCTGCTCTCACAATAGACAAAAAAAACTCCGAATTCGCCTTAGCCAATTCGGAGTTTTTCTTTATCCGTTTGCAAACGGAATTTACTTTTACTTTTCTTTTTCCATCGTGAAATAATCGTTCATCGGATCGAGTACAAAATCGACCCAACCGTTGCCGTGTTTGTCACATTCTTCTTTGGATGGAAAATCGGTATGTTCCAAAACAAGATCCGTTCCTGCGGGATGGGGCATAAAACGAATATGTACTTTAGATGGACTTGTTCGCTTATCCCATTCAGTAGGTTTCCAGGTAAAGCCGAGTTCTTTGTCGAGTAGGTAATGTGTTATTTCTCCTTTCACCCATCCATCAAACAGTTCAAATTTTCCGCCAACGGTAGATTCAACCACCGACAAACCTCCACCCCAAAGTTCAATGATTCCAGGATCGGTGAAGGCTTCAAATACATCTTCTGGCGATGCATACATTACATAAGTAGATTTCCAGTTATACTTTGCCATGCTTATAATTTATTAATTAAGCTTTATTAAGGTATAAATACAATGCGTTTAGTGAATTGTCCATCAGCTAAACTCACTCTTAAAAAGTAGACACCCGATAATCCCGGGTTTGAAATTTCTGTTTGAAAGGGTCCAGCGATTGCATCAATGGAAGAAGTATAAACCACTCTTCCCGTTACATCCATCAAATCCATTTGCACCTCTTGCGACTTTTCCAAATTCATTTTCACTTGCACATTACTCATCGATGGATTGGGAAAAGCTTCGAAGTCGTATTGTAACGCCAGCAATTCTTGCGAACCTACAATACCAGAAATATTAATATCATCTAAATAAATATTATTTCCATTTATATTCTTAAATTGAAACTTAAATTGAACATTAGGTTTACTAGAGATGGTTCCTGAAACTAAATTAACAGTTACCGATGCCCATTCATTGGTAGTTGGAATAAAACTATTTGTAGTATTGGGAGCGGTTGCCAAACTTGCTCCCTTCTTAGCAAAGCGCTGTGTCCACGTTTCACCGCAATTAGTAGAGTAAAACATATTCAACTCAGAAGTATCCGAATTATTTTTTGAAGCGAATGCATAACTAAAAGTAAGTTGCGTTCCACTTACATTCGATAAATTAAACGTAGGGGTAATCACCTCATCGATGCTACCGGAATTGTTTCCACTGTGATTTAATAAGCGAAGTGATTTAATTCCTGTAGCTGCCGCTGTTGACGAAAGTGTCCATGCATTATTATTGTTTGGATTTTCTACTCTCCATCCACCACTGGGAAAAGAAATGGTTTCAAAACCTTCTGCGTAAGGAACGCTATTCACTCCAGGATTAGGTGATACTTCTACAATATTGGTACGCGTTATAATATCAGTACCGATCCCATTGGAAACCGTAAGCGTAACATTATAGATCCCAGGAGTAGGATACATAACGGTAGGGCTAGCCGAAGTATCAGTAGCAGGTGTTCCGCCTTGAAAAGTCCATACACGTGAAGTCACTTCGCCATTCCAGGAAAGATCTTTAAAAGTCAAAGATGAACCTGCACAAACACCACGCTTTAAATTATTGAAATCGGCAGTAGGCACACAGGTTTGAATGGTTCTACCAATTTCCGTTCCTGTAGCTAACCAGTTGCTAAGGGTAGATAAATTATCTCTTCCTCCAGTTGGAGAATTCAAAGCTGCATGCATAGCGGCTTTCTGTCCTTCTGTAAACATATAATGACAAGCAGCATAGTCCATGTAATTCTGAACATTGTCAATTGCACCGCAAGTAGATTGAGCCGTATTACAAGAAAAATTAGCGGTGCCGATGGTATTGGGAGTGTCACCAATGCCGTCGTCTACATTACAATTACTTGCTAAGCCCGGACTATTAGTTGATCCCCAAGTATGCGGAAGATCGAGCCAATGTCCTACTTCATGCGTTAAAGAACGTTCTGTATAATTAGATCCATTTGAAGTTCCTATTCCACCAACATAATCATGACGCATCACTACGCCATCAATGTTTGCACTTATTCCAGGATAGTAAGCATAACCCGCTGCGCCACTTGCAATGTTTTGAACTACCCAAATATTGAAATACTGATTCGAAGGCCAATCAACTAACGCTTTAACATTATCACTTGCAGAAGAGGTAAGTGTTGAATAGGTTCGAGTAATACCATCGGTACAATTACCGAAGGGGTCAAAATTCGCGAGTACTAATTCAATTTCACAATTCGCAAAAATGGGTTGGAAAAGTGGGATCACTTGTCCGGTATCGCTATTCAGTTTTTGAAAACTTAAATTCATCAACTCCATTCCATCTAAAATTTGCGCTTTGCTGATATTCTCTGTCCCATAACGATGAATGACATGAAACACAACTGGAATACGATAAGAAATAACACCAGTACTGGACATACCTTTTTGAGCAGCGGGCGATGCGATAAATAATTTTCTAAATTCTCGCAGTTGGGCATTTCTTTCCGCAGCACCTGGATCATTTTTTATTGCTTCCAACCATTTCACATCTGTATCGCAAGTACGATACATGTTTTGCTGACCTAAACTAAAGTGTGTAGTAGCCACGAGTAAGAAGATACCAGCTATAAATTTTTTCATCATTGTTTTGTTCTTTAATTTAAAATACTAAGATACCTTTAGTTAAGTATTGTATTCTCATTTAATAAATTGCGCCCGTAGAGATACCCTACGAGCGCAACCATAATTATTATTTACTACCAATTAATTTATAACTACTCTCTTTGTCACGGAATGATCACCAAAAGATAAACGAACCATATATACACCTTTTTCAAGATCTGAATTCATGGTATACTGATGATCTCCTACAGAAAAATAATCCTTGAATGAACTAACTGTTCTCCCTTGTACATCCAACACATCGATGATCACATCACTTGGATTTGTTACATTAAAATCAACATAGGTTGCCGACTTACTTGGATTTGGATAAATCACCACCTTTGAATTTTGTGCATTCACTTCATTCACACCAACGATACCTGATAAATTGATATCATCAATATAAATATTATTTCCAGTATCATAAGTAAATTCAAAACGGAAACGGATATTAGGTTTTGTTGAGATAGAAGTTGCAGATAAATTAATTGTTTCCGTTCTCCATTGACTAGCACTTGGTAAAAAGTCACTATTTACTGAAGCCAAGGTTGTTTGTAAAGTTGCACCTGCTTTGGTATATCTTGGTGTCCAAGTTTGACCACAATTAGCAGAATAATAAACTACTAATTTATCGTTATTGGAGCTGGTCGTATTCTTTGTAGCATAAGCCAATTTAAACGACAACGACGTTGCGGTTACATTAGATAAATCAAATGCACTAGTAATAAATTCATCTGGTCCTTTATCAGCACCTTGATAGGTATATAAATTAAGGGAGAATTGACCTGTCGCTGCTGCTGCGTTATTTACATCCCAAAAAGTACCGCCGTTCGCATCATACATATGCCAATCATTTGCTGTAGGAAAAACGCCGGATTCAAATCCTTCACTTAAAGGAAAAAACGAATTCGTTACAACCGTTGGGCTCACTGTTACCATTCCAACTGCAGTCTTTGTATTTACACCTGCAGCATTTGTCATGGTTAATAAAACATCATACGTTCCAGGAGTAGAATAAACTACAGATGGGTTAGCAGAGGTATCTGTTGCTGGAGTCCCACCTGGGAATGTCCAAACTCTACTTGTTGCTGCACCTCCCCAAGAGGCATTAAAAAATTGAACAAATCCACCAGCGCAAATAAACTTAGGACGATCTGCAAAATCAGCAACAGGAGTACATAATACAGCAGGAGTACCATCAGTACCTGTAAAAGTTAAATTTCCTGGAGACCATAAATTATTTCTACCACTCACCAGAGAAGACAACGCAGCATTCATACGTGTAGCTTGCCCGGCAGAAAATAAATTCTGACAATCGCCATTTGTATAATCCATGTAATTCGGATACATATCACCGTTAGGTGCACTTCCTGCGCAATTGGAAATATAGGGCCACGTAGGACAAATAGAAAGATTCGCTTCAAAGTGTGTAGGCGTATCAGAAACCTGATCATTACCACAAGTGGCATCTCCCCAAATATGTCGTAGGTTTAACCAATGTCCAACCTCATGCGTAGCGGTACGACCCGCATTGTTGGTATTGGCTGCCGTGCCAATGTCTCCCATAAAATCATGCTTAATGACTACGCCGTCCGTTGTAGCAGGACCTGTCCCCGGAAATTGAGCAAAACCGATTACCTGACCAGGGCTACCATTCGCATTTTCGATACTACTAACAATCCACATGTTTAAATACTTGTCACTTGACCAATAACTCAAGGCTTTTACGTTGTTACGAGCATTGTAAGTTAACGGTGAATACAAACGAATAATTCCATCAGTACAATTTCCACTTGGATCCAATTGTGCCATTTTAAATTCAATATTGGCGCGACCTGCTAAGGGAACAAATACTGAAGGTGTATTGACAGAATCCGCATTCAAATAATTAAAATCTTCGTTTAAGATTCGGATCTGATCTAAAATTTGCGCCTTTGAAATATTTTCAGGACCGCCATAATGAATCACATGTACCACCACAGGAATCACACGATTCACTTGTGCCGATTTATTTACACTTTGATTTTGCTGCTGATCAGTTATGTATTGTTGCGTCCAATCTTCTAAATCTTGTCTGCTTTTTAAGATAGACGGATCTTTCGCTGCCGCTTCCTGAAACATAATTTCAGTTAAACATTTCTCTTGTGCTTGTACATTGCTAAAGCATGATGCGATGGCAAGTCCAGCGATTAATAAAATTTTTTTCATTGGGCTTTAATTAATTTTTGTTTTGGTTTACTAAGTTACGAAAATCAAATGCTAAATTCATTACTGGATATAAAGCCATGAATTCAGATAAGGAGAGCGAAAATACAAAATCAATTGAATGTGAAAGCTATAATTCCCAAAAAATCAAAGCCCTTCTTGGAATTATCCTCCAGAAGGGCTTTAAAAACTCACTTTTTTACAATATTATGATGCTTTTCAGGCATTTTTCAATTCATTCAGCCGAACTTTCAATTTATTTATCTCTTCTTTCGCCTGTTGAATCTTACTTTCATATTCTTCTCTCAAAGCAGATGCATTTTTAGAGTTGGCAAAGAATCCGAGGTTGTTTTCCCATAACTGTACTTCCCCTGCGAGCTTAGTTACCTTGCTACTTAAGTTCCTTTGCTCCTCATTTCCACCACTTTCCGTTGCTGGACGATAGGGTCTTTCACCTCTTCCGCCTGCTCTTTCAGGTCGATCTCCTCGCTCGGGGCGATCAGGGCGATCCGTTCGCTTAAAGGATTGGCGATATTCGGGTGTTGACTTCAAGGCGTCGAAATGAACTTGAATAGCCGCTCTAAAACGCTGCTGAATATCGTCCTTTTGTTTCATCGGCACCAATCCAATTTCAGTGAATTTGCGCTGGAACGCTTTTAACTGCTCAAGAGCTTCATTGGCATCTCCATTAACCTCTAGTTTTTCAACTTCTGTTATTAATGCATTCTTCAATTCTAGATTACCAGCTTGTGCATTATCCTGATCTGAAAAATGTGCAGTTTTACGAGTGAAGAAAGCATCACATGCTTCTTTAAAGCGATGCCATATTTTTTCATTCTTATCACCTGCAGGACCAATTTTTTTCCATTCTTGTTGAAGACGGATAAGTTCTTGTGCAGTATTTTTCCAAGCATCACTTTCCTTTAAACTTTCTGCTTGAATGCACAGTTCGGTTTTTTGTTGCAAGTTCCCAGCGTACTCCTGCTTTTTCTGCTTGTAGAATTCATCTTTATTTTTGAAAAACTGATCGCAGGTCGCTTTAAATTTATTCCAAATGGAATCATTATGATCTTTACCAGCAGGACCAATTTTTCTCCAATCCGTTTGAAGTTCCAATAATTTTTTTAATCCGGCTTGCCACTGTTGATGGTTCGCAAATTGATCTTTGATGATCTCTTCGGCATTTGCAATCAACGCATTTTTATCTGCGAAATTTTTCTCGAAGAATTCTTTTTGCGAATCGATATAACTGCGCTTGTTGTCATACACTTTATCGACAGCTGCTTTAAAGCGCACCCAAATTTCTGTTCTTTTCTCTCTAGAAACAGCACCCACTTCGCGCCATTTAATTTGCAAAGTTTGCATATCCTGCAACGCTTTATTTAAAGTGGGCTCTAGTAATAACTCTTCTGCTTTTTCGCAGAGATGCATTTTCATCTCGAGATTTTTTTTCATCTCAAGATCTTGCAACTCGCGATTCAATCGAATGAATTCATAAAAACGATCGCAATACAATTTGTAGGTCATCCACAAATCATTCACGTTTTGTGGTGGCACTGGACCAACTCCTCTCCACTTCGCTTGTAACTCATGAAATTCATTAAAAGCTTTCGACATATCTTCTTCTGTTTGCAAGATGTTTTTCATCTGCAGAAGAATTTCATTCTTTACTTTTAAATTGGTAGATCGAATTTTCTCTTGACCTAGAATAAATTCGGAACGACGCTTTTGAAAAATTTTGTAAGCATCAAAAAACTTTTCTTCTAGGGTATCTTTATAATCAAACTCTTCTTTGATTCCGCCTGCTTCAATAAAAGCTGCAAAAGCAATATCACGTTCTTGATTAAAAATTGCTTGAAAAGAATCACGAGCCGCTTGTACTCTATTCTTTACTGCATTTACATCATTTTCTTTGCTGAAAGCATCCATACGAATCACCAAATCTTCTTTCGACATTTGGCCAAAATCTTCGGCGGGCTCTGCTTCTAATTCTTCATGACTTTCATCTGTCACGTCGATGTGAACCTCTTCTTCGTGATGATCGTCATTTTGTGCAACTAGAGCTTCTGCAATAACTTCAACTACAGGTTCTTTGTTTTCATCAGAATCCTGAACGGGAACTTCTGCAATAACTTCAACTACAGGTTCTTTGTTTTCATTGGAATCCTGAACGGGAGCTTCTGCAATAACTTCAACAACAGGTTCTTTGTTTTCATTGGAATCCTGAATGGGAGTTTCTAATACTTCCTGACTTTCAGATGATTCATTAATTTGAGGGGCCGAATTCTCAGCCGAGGTGTCTGAAGGCAATTGCTCTTCAGGATTCACCGGAGTGCTATCCATGTTCATACGTTAGATCTGTTTGTCCGCAGACAAACCAAGGGGTCCTTACTTTTTAATTAGGTTAGTAGTATAATGCTTGCCGTAAAAAAAGGCTCCCAATTATTGGAGAGCCGAAGAACAAATATAGGGTAATAAAAAAGTGAAAGCAAGTGATATTTTATAAATGCCTTAAAAAAATCATGATTTTATTACAAAAACTTAATGTTTAGCATCATTTTTATTGAGTTGGGGGCCGATGGTCGTATCAATAACACGTACATTGTCTTCCAATTCAATTCGATTCAAATTAATAAATTTCATTTCTTTTGATGGAAGATAAATTTTAATTTTACTTTTCATCCAGATGGGTTTACATCTATTAATAGAATAGTAATAATGAAAACAAAGAAATACTTAAATGTTGATGAGTACCTTCTTGACCTTCCTTTATCCACACAAATTCTTCTAAAAGAAATAAGAAAAACAATTGTGAAAGCAGCTCCCAAAGCAACGGAAGGGATTAGTTACAATATGCCGTCGTATAAATTCAATGGAAAACCGGTGGTCTATTTTGCAGGATATAAAAATCATATTGGTTTGTATGCAACACCCAGTGGGCATGCTGAATTTTCGAAAGAATTAGCAAAATACAAACAAGGAAAAGGATCGGTTCAATTTCCTTTGGATGAAAAAATGCCGCTGGCTTTGATTTCAAAGATTGTAAAGTTTAGAATGGAGATTTTGAAGGATGTTAGATGTTAGATTTTGGATTTTGGATATTAGATTTAGTTATAAGTATTGGTTTTAGATTTTAAACTAATTATACCTTCAACATAAGAAGTATCTTCAGCAAGACAAAACTTAAATTTTAACACTAAGGCACTAGAGATCACTATAGGACACATAAGAAATGGGGTTTCGTAAAGCCCCTCGCCTTTGGAGAGGGGTTGGGGAGAGGCTAGAACATTATTGTGGCAAAAATCTGTTTTCGTTTCGAGCAATTAGTATTTATTGATTAAACTAAAGACTAATCGCGAAGCCTCGCGACAAACATACATAAACATTAAAATAAATAGTCGATTTTTTCAAATCCTATTTACTTAAACTAATTTTAATTACCCAACTAGCAAATCCGTGTAAATCTTATTTATCCGTGTCATCAGCGTTCCATTCTATATTTTATGACATCGATAAATATTAATACTTCTAATTTTTAACAATCTAAGTAATATGCAAAGACTATCGTTTCACTAGTTTTTCATTTGCAATTTCCTTTCCATCCACATCTGCAATGACAACAAAATACAAACCTGAAGAAAGCGCATCTGTTTTAAAACTGATTTCATTTTCACCCGACATTACCGATCCATAAAATAGTTGATGCACCATTTTTCCGGCATTGTCGTATATGCGTGCCGTTATGCGTCCTGCTGTCGGACTATTAAACTTTACAGTGGTGAAATCGATACTTGGATTCGGATACACGACGGAATTGTTTTGTTCTATTGGATCATCAACTCCCGCTGCCGTAGTAACAGTATATTCTCCAATCCATGTCCGTGTTATTCCACCAAAACTAGTATACGATCCGTTAATCCATACATATCCTGGTTGATTATATTTAGTTTGACAACCGGTATAGTCACCCCAACGCTCGTCACCAATCAACATATTACAAGGAGTAGTTCCTGGACGCAATACAGTATGCGTTGAAAAAGCAGTTCCATCCCACATCGCTGCTGCGGAACCCGGAAACAAGGTTGCGGATGCATATAGAAAACTAAACACAGCACGATCGTCGGTAGTCGAAGTACCAGCATACGCAATGTTCGGATAGGCGACATCGGTAGTGGGTACCGTAAACATACTTATTGCAATTGCTGGTGAAGTAGAAACTTGTGAAATCGTGCCGTGATAAATTCCATCGTAACCTGAGCTGGTGTCTAACGATGTTAATACGAATTGAATTTTGTTATCATGCAAAAAGGCACCCATAATGCGCGCATCATTCACTCCTAAATTTTCCGGAGAATTGAGTTGATCCGCATCCACGGGCATGTGATATTGCACTGGACTTACTAAAGCTTGTATGGTTACTTGCTGTGTTGGACTTCCTATCGTATCCGTTACATGTACCAAGAAGATGGTATCATTGCCTGCACTAAAATTTCGATTCGATAAAAACCAAGCTCCCGGACCATACGTTCCCAAGTCACCTTTCACGGGACATAAATTGCGGATAGGCTCCCCGTTATAAAAATTATTGCTATGAATTTGTGTGGCTAAGGTTTGCCCCTGATAACCCAAGTCTTTATTTATTTGCCAAATGATGGTTTGATTAAATCCTGTTTCCCAAGATGAATCGTTGTACAATAAATTTACGGTGATAAATAATTCTTCATTACTCACCGTCATCATGGGAAAATCGGTCCAGCGGTTGGTGTTTAACGCATCACCCGGGAGCGTATAAAAATTCCACAAACCAGCAGCACTATTTGTTTGTGAAAATCCAAGAATGATAACACTGGTCGTATCATTAAACCCGTTCAACATTGCCAAAATAAATCGATCCGCTCCTGGATCATACACTACTTTCGGATCAAACTCTTCTTGCGTTAATCCCATTGAGGCTACTAAAGAATGTAACGTGACCGATGCATACACTTGATTTGTGACCATGTCTTTTCCAAAAATCATGGTATTATTTACACTCGATACAAATCCACCATTCGAAACAGCTACATCATTATCATTGGGAACATATAAATTAAATCCATTGCCAATAAAATTATTGAGAAGTACCGGAGCATTGGCGGTTGCTGAACGATTGGCCGAAGGAGTACTTTCACGCTTATGTGAATAAAGATCTACCATGCTTTTCTTGGTTTCGCGCACTGTTTGCTCGTCGGTACCAGGATGGGGCTTAGGCAATTTCTGGTTCTGCAAAATCGGCATCCATTTATCGGCTCCCGGACTCAAATCATATACTTTCTTCAGTGGAAAATACTGAATCTCTGAGGAGGATGATTGCTGGGCATAAGTGGTTGATGATAAAACAGCAAGGACGATAATGAGTATAAATTTCTTCATAGGGGTTGGTTATAGGAAGATAAAAGTAATAAAATATATGAATATTAAAATTGACAAGGGCAATAATTACCTCAAAAATTGATTGCTAGCTTGCAACAGCCATCACTCTTTATTGAAATGATAAGTAAAAAAAGTATTGACTTTTTCATTCTTATTTCATCACCTTACCAGCCACCTGTTCTTTATCGGTAATCAATTGCACAAAATAAATTCCGGATGAAAATGCATTCATGTAAATTTCGCCTGTGTAATAACCTCCATGAATACTTTCAATCTTTTTTTCATACAATATTCTTCCACTCACATCCAGTAAACGTATTACACCTGCGTGACCTTTTAGTTGTGATGTATTTACATGAATGAGATTCCATGCCGGGTTGTACCATGATTGCATAATAGCTCCCCTCTCCTCTGGAGAGGGGCCGGGGGAGAGGCCTACACTCAACGTATCACACGGACTACCTGCTACTACACCCATATCGTAATTGGGATTGTTAGGCAATCCCCAATAGGTACGTTTGCCGCCCAGGTAAAAACTATAGGGTAAATAATTACAACCAGCTGCACCGCTATCAGGAAAATGAATTACACCTAAATTCATGTTATATTGATTATAAACTGAATCAGCATATGGATAAGGAAAAGTAAAACCATCAAAGTATGTACCCGTAACATAAATTTTATCATCTGGTCCTCTTTTAATATCTCCAATATAAAATTGAGGGGTGTTAAGACTCCAAATATTTGTTATTGTATAATTTGTATCCAATAAATCAACAACAAACAAATTCGAAGTATCAGGAGCACTTGTTATATATAAATATCTTCCATTAGCCGAAAACTCACAAGCCCAATACCCAGGCAATGGCGAACTGGGTCTCATGGTATCAAGTGTAATAGGATTAGAAAGAAGCCCAGAGCAGCGATCGTAATCAAAAACCTGGATAAGCCCACTGTAATTTACATACGCCATTTTGGTTCCTTGTTTGTTCCACCGGAATTCTACAAAACCACCTCCTGATAATTCACCAATGTTTTGAAGTGTATCTAATAAGATTCCTGAGGGTGAAACTAAATAGGTGTAAAAAGGTTTCACATTGATCAATCCATCACCAGGTCTTGAATACATCCACCAATCACGGCCATTAGCATGCTTTAGAGCGGTTAAACAGTCTGCCATGCGAATATTTAACAGTAACTGGTTTTTAATAATTACTTTGCCCAAGCCATTATTTAAACTCATATCAATGACCGAAAAATAAATTCCATAAATATCAGTGTTATCTTGAGAAAATAGGTAATACTTTTGGTTATCATTAGGGATAGGCACAATCACCATCTCTTGATACCAGGATATTCCTATAATAGAATCCCCGTTTTCCATCATTTGATGTAATTTATTCCTAACATTCCCCATCATATTGTTATTGCTATTACTGGTATCTCCTGTATGAGCATAAAATAATAATTGTCCAAGGGTATCACAAATTGAAACAGCAGTTCCCCGGCTTCGCATAGCTGTAAAATAGGGTAGAGGACTAGTAGGAATAGTAAAATCAACACCAGCAGAATCACCAAAACACCAAATAGAGTTTCTGTTTTGGGCTTGGCTATACTCGAAATTTATAATTAAAATTATGAATACAAGTATGAAATAATATTTTTTCATGCTCACCTATTTTACAATGATTACTTTGCTAACATCAAGTATTTTTCCCCTGCTGTCTTTTCCTACAAGTAGTAGACAAGGATCTTCTATGCCTTCAGAGAAACAATAGCGCAATTTGTTTTCTTCGCCTTGAACATTTACTTTTCCTATTTCTTTTCCTTGTGAATTTATAATTAAATACTCTTTGTATGAATCATTAGGAATCGCAATCCAAATACATTGCTCGGTAGGATTGGGTTCTATTTTAGTGTTAAATACTAATTGCTCTTCTTCGGTTTTTAGGATCCGCAAACTACTTGTAGCGGTCGGATTTCGCTCGGTAAATGTTAATGCACTTGCACTAAAGGTAGACCTTCCTACTCTGTATGAGTAGGAATGCGCCAGTTGCGTTAGATAAAGAGAGTCTTCAAGAAGCAAAGAATCTTTATTATTGACTTTGCAAATAGTTTCAAAAATATATTTATCGTTTTCCTGAATCAGATTGGTATCTACTACTGCAGCTAATAAGAACTCAGCAGAATCGTTGCTTTGTCGGCTTAAATAATTTTCAACATCATTCAAATATTCTGACGATGAATTGATAAATGCATTATACAAATCGGAAAGCTGGGTATAAGACAACGGATTCATTGCCATAAAAGCTGAATCATTGCGCATTAACCGAAACAAGCGTTCCGCCACAATAAATTGCTGGTCGGAATCTGTATGTTGCGAGTCTACTTCTAATGATGCTAAAAATCGATCCATTTCGTATTCTGTATTCTCTGCAATGTTACACTGATTAACATTGTGTGGCCTATTGGAAAAAGGTAAAATTAAATTTGGTTTAAATGGCGAAGGTGAAAAGCTATTAGTACCTAAAGAATTCCCCCAATGATACCATCTATTTTGTGTAAGTGAATTTCCATCAACTTTAAAATTAGATGTAAACCCTAAAGGAGGGAGCCAAACATTGTCTTGTGCTTCATTAGCATTTCCCTGGTCACCAACGCTGGCGACGGCATAATATACACCTACATCATAAGCAGAAAAAGTATTGTTTTCCAATGTAGACGGATCGCAATCTCCGTTTAATTTAAGGGAGTAGCCTAAGTTTGTTAAGCTGTTACAACGCAGTGTATTTCGAAAGCCACCATCCAACGAGATACCTCGCAGCATATCATCTCTTCCTGCTACGTAATTAATATTTTCTACATTATTATCGATGATATTTAAGTCGTCACAACCCTCTGTAAGTATCCCAGTGTGTACTTCGTTTGGAGTTGTTGTATTTGCAAAATCAAAGTTTACATCATTGTATTGTACAAATGCATTGTTAGTTTGATTCAAATGTATTCCAATGCGCAAATTATTGATTACATTAAAATCAATGCGAACTTCTTTATTATTAAACTTCTGTTGGTTTTGCAGTGTAATGGCAGTGTGACGGAAGTTGCTATTGCCTGCGGTAGGTTCAGGATCGGTGAAATGGTTTCCGACAATATCCAGCTTTGAACCGGGGTAAATATTGTAACCATAAATACCAGTTTGGACACTTTCAAATTCATTGCTTACAATTTCAATATCGCCGCCTACTATTTCTTTCAACATGATATCAAATACATTCCTTCCCGTTATTGACGCTCCACCAAAATAATTTTTGGAAATTTTGTATTTGCCACCATCTTTAATAATAATAGAATTGTTAACATCATTAAAAAAGTTTCTGGAATTTGGGTTTGAAATATCACCAATGGTTACATTTACATCATTGAGCGGATCACCATTAGTACTTAAAATTCCTACAGCATTAAATTTTGCATGTCCCGGTGATGGTTGTGTAATTTCGTCGAATGTGTTACTAAATACAGTTGCACTAGAATTAAATAAATTGATTCCTATTGCGCTATTTCTAAAATCATTTCCAAATGATTCTTTCCCAATTTCTAATCCTTCAATCCAACTGCATGAAATGGCGAAATGGGAATTGAGAAATCCTTTATCTGAGAAGCCACTCGGCCAAGTACCACCTGAATTAAACGTATTGTCATAGATATTATTTATATCATACGATATTCCATTGGCAGTATAATCACCCAAACCTACCCTAATAGTAGAAGGATAATCGTGCAGGTTAACTGAATTAAGGTTATTAAAGAAATCGGTTTCAGTAATTACAAAATCTGCTTTGTCGCTTAGGTCAATGGCCGTTTGGGCATTACTAATGTAGGTTTTAACTGTTCCATTAGGAATTGTAACTATCATTTGATTTTCGCCTGCCGCTGTCATCCCTTGCCAAGTGTACACATTATTGTCGCAGGTGATTAAGGAGCAGCCCATCAAGACAAGGTCACTTGCGCCGTACAAATTTATTTCGGCTTCTTCTCCTATATGTAAAGTACATCCTATAAGTGTAGTTTCGAGGTCAACATTTAATTTTCGGTTGATGTAAATATCTTTGATAACATTGCTGGTAGAACAATTTATTTCAACTGATATGCCTTCATCATAAACTACTCCAATGGGAATGGTAGGAGAAGGAGTTCCTATATTCCACTCATCATACAGTACATCGTTCAAATACACTTTATCATTGGTTATTGTAGCGGGGATGGCACCGGTTAAATCTAGATCAGAAGGCAAAGATGAAGTTGGTTGACAACAATCAACACCCAAAACTTGCACGGTTGCAGTACCAGAACATCCATTGGGAGAAGTGACGGTAACCGTTAATTTTTGGTCTTGATTGGTGTGCGGATATGGAAAAACATTTGTAGTACAGGGTATACAAATTACACCCGCTTCATCTTTCCACTCATAAGTGGTTCCAGATATTTCATTGGCAAGCTCTACTTCAAGTCTAACATTTTTTGAGGTTGAAGTGTTACACACTTTCAATTCGGTTTTCGAAAAATAGGGTTCTGGATTTTCGCTATAGACAATTAAATCATTTGAAGCCAACCAACAAGTTCCATCCATTACATACTGTCGAAACATAGTGGTATGCGATGGGTTGGCAAAAACATCCTTTACATTCACATCACCATTAAGAATTGGGATAGTGGGTGTCCAGTGATATTGCCAGGGGTTGGAAAAAGTGGCCGAAGCAGATGAAGTCAAATAAATTTGATCGTCAGGACAAAAATCAGTTACATTAGACGCAATTGAAATGGAGCCAGGGCATCTATTCACCAAAAAATCTGATGTCCACACAACATCATCATTCGCATTATACAATTTAATATTTTGATTTGTAGTAGAAGTTAATTCCGGAATTTCAATGAAAAACGGATTATCGTTATTAATTACGGGTTCGTTATCAATGCTCCAATAATATCCTTCACTCCAATCTAGATTTGATGCTAGTACATTTAACATTTCATGGCAACAAAATTCGGTTTTATTCAAATCCACATGAACAATTGGAGCAATAGAGTTAATTGAAATGCGTGTTATGCTGTAAGGTGGAAGAAATATTGGTTGATTAGGTAAAATATCGAGAGGAGTTAAAGTTATTTCGTTATCGGCGGGAAGATCATCAATTTTTGCATTTCCTAACGCATATTCCCATATTCCCGCACCCATGGATTGCCATTTGAAAGTTAAGTTGGTGGAAGAAAGCGGTGTGTTATTACTAGTTAAAATGGCATCTAAATCAATTGGATTAGGATTTTCAGCATAATTTACCAAAATAAAATCGCCTTTAACTGCCTCTTTGTAAAAATACCATCCGCTCAATTC
>JANOPQ010000122.1:0-15194 GCA_031421935.1 Bacteroidota bacterium
CCCCCCGATGCATTGGCCAATGTGAAATAGGTATTGAATCCAACGAAATTGTTGGAAGTGATACTACCCGTTCCCACTGCTGTTCCAACGCCTCCTAAATCGAGCCAGGTAGATGATCCATTATCTCGGGCTACTCTCAAATTATTAGGATCGGTTACTATATCATCAGCCCCATAAGTTAATGTAATACGTGCATTACTTAAGTTGGCTACTGCAGTTCTTGTTAAATTGAAGTAACGGATATCTGATACATGTGTTAAAGAGGGAGGTAATACAAAGCTCATGGCACGTGCCGATGAATTCCAAACTTCAGCATTATAACTTACAGAAGCTGCGCTTGTATGTTGTACTGCCAAAATGATGGGACGAAAAGAACCATTTTTTCCTATTGGTAAATTGAGTGTTTGAGCTGAAGAAGAGGCAACAATTTGCTCAAATGGTCCATCTACATAAGAAATAGTTGAACCTAAATTAGAGGTAGCACCCGCCATTGCAATTACATGTGCTCCTGGTGTAGAATAGAGAACTCCATTTAATAATAAAAGTTGATTGCTGATATTAATATCGGTGGCTAATGCAACACCAAAACCATTATCAATATTTAAATTGTAGAAGGTAGTGATCGTTGATCCGCTAATCCAAAGTCCTTCTGCTCCTTGAAAAGTAACCGTACCCGTTCTAGGAACTAAACTCCCATCATTATACAATGTATTTAACCCATTATAATTACTTTCGAGAGTCATGTTCTTTGTGTCTCCCGCAGCTCCTGCGATGGATTGAATATCAAAAATTTTATTTACATCAATATATAAACTGTGTAATGTGAAATCGGAAGTAGATCCATTGCTCGTTTTTAAAGTAATCACAGCGGCTAGTGAACCTGTAACTTTGAAATTAGGTTGTACCACTCCTGCATATGGAGTAAAATTAAATGTAGAACCACTTAATGTGAAATTGTTTCCAAATTCCACAGTTCCGTCTGTAAAATTAACGGAACCTGAGGAGCCACACAAATCAAAATCACTTCGTACACCTGCAGTACTATTTGGCTTTTGAAGTGTAATGGTTCCACCACTCATTGCGAATCGTGAGGAAGCTGAGTTAGTTATTTTAAATAATTCAAGGTTAGATCCAGGCCAACCACAATTCAATAACACATTACCTCCCGTTTGATTATAGCGCAGTGGATCGGTAGCATAACCCGAGCGATAGGTTATACCACCGTACACTTGCAATGTTCCTCCAGATATATCAATCACTGGTACTTTAGTTGGGTTGGACTTATATCTTAATCCTTGAAATCCTTGAATACGACCTATCCGAATGGTTCCACTTGGAATATTTAATTCCCCTTCCAAAAACACATAATCGGAATTGGGTGCCAAATGCATAATACCTGCTTGCACTTTAATAATTGCATTTAGCGGTATTGAAAAATTTCCATTGGTTGGATTTACTAAATAGGTACCACTATTATTGTGGATGTATGTACCAAAGGTTACCACTAATTCTCGTATGGCTGCTTCAAATGAATTAACCGTTACATCTAAATAGTAACTTGTCAAGGTAGACTTCACTAAACTCACTCTATTCAAATCCCAAGCACCTGCCCCCGAAATGGTGGTATTGATAGCTGAATTAAAAGTAAGGTTTACAAAATCATTCGCATCAAAATATACATCAAACGTTCCATTATTGATTATACTTCCACTAATAAACAAACTATGCATTCGGGAAGAATTGGAAGCGTATCCAAAAGTAGCTCCAGAATTTACAGTTAAATTCCCTGCAACCACCATTAAGAATGTAAGGTAGTTGGAATACAAGAGTGAACCTGAAGTTCCTTGTCCAACTGTTACACTAGCTGTAATGGAATTCACATTCATTGATATGTTATGTCCATCACCAATAAATACAACATCTCCTTTTGTTGGATACGTTCCTGTATTGATTGCAGTACCATATCCAACAGTAGACCATGAAGAGTTTACGCTCCAAAGTCCACTTTGACGTGAATAATAGTTGATGGCTTCACTCTCATAAAAGAGTGCCATTAGCATCAGAAAGATCCATCTTGATTTTCGGAGCGTTTCAAATAAATTATGCATAATAAGATTGTTAAAACTGTAGTTGGTGAAACAAATATGCTATCAACTGCAATTTATAATTTGTGAAAAAACCGAAAATCTTACATAAAAAATCACATCATTACCATCTCAGCCTTAGGTTTAAACCTCAGGCTGAGTCATGGGTTTAAACCGTAGGTTTTGGAAGGTGATGGGAATTATAAAGTAGCTAATCGATCCAAAGTGGTTTGGATCAAACGATGCATTGAATTTTCGGCATCTTTGGCGTATTGCTTTGAAATTCGGTTGGCAACAATCACATTGACGGCGCAACATTGATGTCCTAAAAGGGACGCTAAACCGAACATGGCACCCGTTTCCATTTCAAAATTGGTGATACGGTGTTCACCAAAACGGAAGGAACTTAGGCGCTCGATCATATCCATCCGGGATGGTTCCAAACGCAATTGGCGCATTTGTGGACCATAAAAGCCCGAACAGGATGCAGTGATTCCCGTGTACATATCGGGAGAAAGTAGATTAAAAAGGGAATCGGCCGATTTGGAGATATAAGATTGAGGAAGAATGCCATGATTAGGGTAATGCTTTCTAAAAGCATGGATAATTTCCTCTTCTTCCTGGGTATTCACCAATTTATAGAAGTTTAATAAACCATCTAACCCCAGCCCAAACCGTGAACAAACAAAATGATCTACCTCAATTTCTTTTTGTAAGGCGCCGGAAGTACCAATTCGAACCAAGTTCAAAGATGTTAGATTTTCTTTGATCGTCCGAGTTTTTAAGTCGATGTTCACCAACGCATCCAGTTCATTATATACGATGTCGATGTTATCAGTACCTATTCCTGTGGAAATCACTGACATAGCCTTACCTTTATACGTTCCAGTATGGGTAACGAATTCGCGTTTTTGCTTCTTTACATCTACTTTGTCAAAATAATTGCTTACCATTGAAACTCGATCTGGATCGCCTACATTGATGATAATAGGCGCTATTTCATAGGGATGCAAGTTCAAATGATAGACGCTTCCATCATGATTTAAAATCAATTCAGATTCAGGGATTTGTGACATATACTTTAATCAAATAATTTTGTCTCCAACAAATATAAAAGAAACCGATAGAGATGAGTAGTGAAAAGAGAAATATTATTGTACCAGTAGACTTTAGTGATCAATCAAAAATTGCGTTGAACCAAACGTACAATCTTGCAAAAATGGCACATGCCGACATCACATTATTACATGTAATTGACGAGGCTTTGTTCAAATCCATCTTACATTTATTTAAAAATAATGATGAAAACGAAGCCCTGATTCGAGAAGAAGCAGAAACCAAGTTAGAAGAGTTTGCCAATGAAGCGAGAGCTAAATCGGGACTGGTATTTAATTGCCGTGTAGAAAAAGGTAAAATTTACGAAACCGTAACTCAAGTTGCCGAAGACTTAGATGCTATGTTTATTGTGATGGGAACAGCGGGTGAAAGTTCTTTAAAGAAGAAATTTATTGGTTCTAATGCAGTACGGGTTATAGGAGATGCGCATTGTCCTGTGATAACAATAAAAGGTCAGCAGCATCGTTCGGGATGTGATGTAATTTTACTACCTTTAGACCTTTCAAAGGAAACGAAAGAGAAGGTTGTAAAATGTATTGAGATTGCGAAATTCTTCAAATCAACTGTAAAGGTTGTAACAGTGTTAACCACTTCTGATGAGTTTCTAATCAATAAAATGGAAAGGCAGATGGATCAAGTGCTCGACTTCATAAAAGATCATGACGTTACTTGTGCTGGAGAATTCTTAAAAGGAAATGATATTTCAGAGGAAGTATTAACGCATGCCAAAATGATTAATGCCGATTTGATCATGATCATGACGCAACAAGAATTAGAATGGACGGAGTATTTCATTGGAACGGAATCCCAACAAATCATTAATAATTCTGAAGTTCCCGTTTGCTCCATTCGACCTATGCAACGAAAAGACATGACTGAATTTGTAATTTCTTAGAACTATATATAAAACTACTTCTATGCAAAAAGATCTCAACATTAAAAAAATTCTTATTCCATTTGATTTTTCTGAAACTGCTGAATTAAGTTTAGAACATGGTGTTTTCATGGCCAAGTTAATGAAAGCTGAAATTTATTTATTACACATTGTGGAAACAACAACTTTCCCTAGTTCCATTGCGCATGCATTCTCAGGATTTGAGAAAAAAGTAGAAGAAGCATCAAACGAAAACTTAAAAGCATTAGCTGATAAATTGCATGCTGAACACGGTATTCCTGTTCAAATTATAACGGAAGTTGGAAAGATCTACAAGCGTATTGTGCATGTAGCCAAGCAAGCACATATTGATATCATCATCATGGGAACGCATGGTGCTGGTGGACACAGTTACATCATTGGAAGTAATACAACACGCGTTGTTCAAGAAGCAAACTGCCCAGTGATCTCGGTTCAAACGCATGCAAAGAAAGTTGGTTTTACTAAGATTGCTGTTCCGATAGATGATTCTGCAGAATCACGCCAAAAAGTGAACTTCGCTCTAGAAATTGCCAGAAGGTATAATTCAGATGTGATTGTGATTGGCTTGATGAGGAGTGGAAACGAAGATTATCAACGTAAGTTTAAAATCAAGATTGAACAAGTAGAAAAGTTCTTGCTAGATCACGGCATTCATACTGAAATCATTTACAAGGAGGGAGATGATCTTTCGAAAGGAACCTTGACATCTGCCGAAGAAATTGATGCGGACTTAGTCGTTATTATGACGGAACAAGAGCCAAGCATTACTGGAATGTTGATGGGCTCTTATGCCACTCGAGTCATCAACGGATCTAAGATTCCGGTGATGACAGTTCGGCCTGCCGAGATCGATCCCGATCGATTAACGGTTACATTCTAATCTCTTGTTAATATAATATTATAAAAACATCGATCTCTTCAGATCGATGTTTTATTTTTATGGCATGAGCCTCATTCACCAAATTTTAGCACAGTACTGGGGTTACACTCAATTTCGACCCTTACAAGAGGATATTATCCGCTCGGTGATGTCGGGTCAGGATACTGTGGCTTTACTCCCTACAGGAGGAGGAAAATCGCTTTGTTTTCAAGTACCTGCCATGAGTCAGCCCGGCTTATGTTTGGTGATTTCTCCACTCATCGCCTTGATGAAGGATCAAGAAGAACATTTATTACAAAAAGGAATTCGTGCCCACGCTATCGTGAGCGGAATGAAGAAAAGCGAAGTTGAACGTGCACTCAATAATTGCATTTATGGTGATTATAAATTTCTATATGTTTCTCCAGAGCGACTCCTCTCTCCTATTTTCAAGGAATATCTTTTGCAGATGAAATTAAATTTGATTGCTGTGGACGAAGCCCATTGTATTTCTCAGTGGGGATATGATTTTCGTCCGCCTTACCTTCAGATTGCTGAGATCCGAGAGAATTTTCCAACCGTTCCTATCCTGGCGCTCACAGCTTCGGCTACACCTGAAGTAAAGGAAGACATCATCGAGAAATTGGAGTTGTCTAACGTTGTCGTCTATGCTAAAAGTTTTGCCCGACCCAACATTTCTTATATAGTAAGAGAAACGGAAGATAAGCTGACGCATCTTTTCAAAGTGCTCGATAATATGCCTGGCTCCGCCATTGTTTATGTTCGCAACCGACGCAAGACGCAAGAAATGGCCGATGCTATTCGCAAGCATGGAATCTCTGCTAACTTCTACCACGCCGGACTTAATCATCAAGCGCGTGCTGAAAGACAAGCACAATGGAAGAACGATCAGTCGCGGGTGATTGTGGCTACCAATGCTTTCGGGATGGGTATCGACAAACCCAATGTTCGCACCGTAATTCATATGGATTTGCCCGATGATTTAGAAAGCTATTACCAAGAGGCAGGAAGGGCAGGTCGAGATGAAAAACCATCCTATGCGGTAGTACTCTATGATAAAAGTGATTTCATCAGCAAGGACAAACGACTGTTGCTCGATTTCCCTCCTCGCGAAGAAATTAGAAGAGTGTACAAAGCGTTGGGAAATTATTTACAGATTCCATTGCAGAGTGGTTTGGAAGTAATTCACTCCTTCGACTTAGTTGAATTTTGCGCCTTCTACTCTTTCGACAATTTCCTTACTTATAATTGTCTTAAAATTTTAGAGTTGGCGGATTACATCAGCATAAGTGATTCTATCTTCCTCCCTGCCCGACTTCGAATTTTAGTAAACTCCAACGATTTGTATGTTTTCCAAGTACAGAATCAAAAATTCGATCATCTCATTAAAATCATTCTCCGTTCCTACACCGGACTCTTTGATGATTACGTTCGCTTTAGTGAAACCGAATTGGCACAGCGGGCTGGAATCTCCTTATCCGAATTAATTCAGCAATTAAATTATTTGCAAAAAGTGGATGTACTTGAATTCATTCCTGCCATCGACAAACCGACATTAACGTTTACACAAGATCGAGTCGATGAAAAAGAAGTTATTATATCTAAAGCCATATTGGAAGAGCGAAAGGAACGATTTATTTTAAGAGCTCAAGCCTTTAAAAACTTTTTAGTGAATCAACATGAATGCAGAAGCATGATGTTGTTGAATTATTTTGGAGAAACTAATTTGGTTCGCTGTGGCACTTGTGATTATTGTCGCGACCGCAATAAAATTGAGTTGAATGATATTGAGATGGAAGAACTTTGTCATCAGATTCGGCATGTGTTGTTGCAGTCGCCCATGGATCCCGATGCATTAAGCGAGCGCTTCAAAAACATTCCACTCGACCATTTTAAAACAGTATTGAAATGGTTATTGGACACCGAGGAGTTGGGGATTGATATTGTGGGGAAGGTGTATTGTAAGTTGGATTAAATTCTGCTATTTTTTCGCGCAAAGACTGCACAAAACTAAGATCGCAGACGCTATACTTCGCTATATTTTCTCGATAAAGCTTAGTTTTTTTGTAAATATATAAAGGTTTAGCTAAGTAAATTTTAACTAATTTTGACAGGCATTATGGAATTATTTCACATCGACTTTCTGAGCGTTCGACTGCTTGATATCTTGGATATCTTGTTAGTTGGATTTTTGCTGTATAAAATTTATCAGCTGTTAAAGGGCGGTGCGGCCATGAGTATTTTCATTGGCATTGTGGCTATTTATGTATTGTGGTGGTTGTTTGTAAAAATTCTCGACATGCAATTATTGGGTGCCTTGCTCGGACAATTTATGAGTGTAGGTGTGTTGGCGCTCATCATCGTGTTTCAACAAGAGGTGCGACGCTTTTTATTGATAGTGGGAAGTAATCGTTTTACAGGAAAGGGTGGACTTTCCAAAAAGATTTTACCGTGGAATTGGAAAGCGCCTAAATCAATTCCCATCAACATTGCTCCCATCGTGAAAGCTTGTGTTTCTATGACGAAAACGAAGACGGGAGCACTCATCATCATTGCACGATCTTCCGATTTAAAATTTTATGAGAGCACGGGTGATTTGATGGATGCCGATGTATCCAAGCGTTTGTTAGAATCCATCTTTTTCAAAAACTCGCCCATGCACGATGGAGCAGTAATCATCGAAAACAATAAAGTGAAAGCAGCGCGATGTGTATTACCTGTTACCGAAAACACCGATTTACCTGCGCATTACGGAATGAGGCATCGTGCAGCATTGGGAATTACAGAGCAAAGTGATGCCATCTCCATTATTGTGTCGGAAGAAACGGGATTTATTTCCATGGCGATTGATGGAAAGATGCATTATAATATTTCGAGCGAGGAGCTCGAGAAGTTGCTAGGGAAGATGATTTAGGTACGGAGGTTAATTTTAGGAGCATTTGATTTATTCCTCGCTTTTTTATAGGCTGCAAGCTTCATGCTTCACGTATAATATGTTGGAATTTTAAACCTGCCTGCTGTAGGCAGGCGCAACGAAGCAGCGGTTTTTGCGGGTCATAATTGCAACGGGCGCTACGATCAGCGCTATTTTTTTTGCAAAATTACAATTATGGGAAACTGAAAATGTTGAACTGTAGATAAAAAAAAGAATTATAATAAATTACACCAATTCTTAATTCTTAATTCTTAATTCTTAATTATTCTTCGCGAGCTCAAAGTACTTGGCGGCCATGGCTTCGTTTCCTTTGTTGCGCCAAGTTACTCCTAGAAAATAGTAGGCTTGAGTTAGATTGGGATTAATTTGAACCGCACGCTCTAGGTTGGTGATGGCTAAATCATACTGCCCTCCTACTCCATAACACGATCCGATATTCATAAACGCATCGGCGTAATCGGGTTTGTATTTTACCGCTTGCAAATAGCGTTTTAGTGCTTCGTTGTAATTTTGCATGTCGAAGTATACCGAACCAGAATTGTTGAGTACTACTGGATCGTATGGATTTAATTTTACGGCTTCTTCATAGTATTTCAAGGCTTCCGGATAATTCTTTACACGGTAACTGGCAATACCAAGTTGTGTCCAAGCATCGGTGAAGAAGGGATATAATTCTATCGATTTCTTTAGATGAACTACTCCGTCGTTGAAGGCGGCGTCGCGATCTTTTTCGGGGAGTGTTTCTAAGTAGTCTGATTTTACTTTGTAAAGGCCCACGTAATAATGCACACGCGCGGAATTAGGCGCAGAGATGAGTCCGCTGTTGTATAATGTCTCGTTGCTTTCCCAAACTGGATTGCGTGCTAAGGTAAGTCCAGAGAAGAGAATGACGATAGCGCCTGCGACAACCATCGTTGGCATGGTGAAACTTTTTGAAGATGATTCTTTTTTCTCGAGGAAATGAATGATCAACATGGAAATTAATAATACAATTCCAAACGATGGTATATACATCAAGCGCTCGCCATAATGTGTACCAATGCGCATGAAAATGTTGGAGGAAACGGCTACGGTGATGAAAAAGAAGAACAGAGCAAAACTGATTAGGCTTCCCTTTTTAAATTCCTTGATTGCCCATCCTAAAAGAGAAAGTAAGATCAGAGCTGAAACAATAAATTTCCAATCGCCGATTTTAGCAGGAGAAACTTCTGGGTACGATAAATCGAAACTCAAGTTGATGGGAACAATCAATTTGTAGAGATACCATCCCAGCATGGCTACTGCACCCGTAAGTTGTGTGAGCGAATCTTTGGCATACATCAATGCATTATCTGCTACCGAGGGTGGTGCAGCCGAAAACATGTCGGAACTGTTTAAAATAGAATGTCGGATTAGGAGGAAAACGATGGTGGGTATTAGCATCCATTGAATTCCATTGAGGTTGGATTGAAATCCAACCCTTGTGGTTTGGATTTGGTTGGCATTTTCTCCTGGGCCGGATTGAAATCCTGCCCCATTGATAGTATTCATTCGAAAATAAACAAACAAAGGAAAAACAGGAAGGAAGGAGATGGTGCTTTCTTTGCAAAGATAGGCTGTGAAAAACAAGATCATTGCTAAAAAGATAGAAGAGATCTTGCCCTTCTCTTTGTAGGTTAAATATTGATCGAGGCTCAATAGACAGAGCAGAAAGGATAATATTTCATCCAAGCTTTTGATGTTTGCTACAACTTCGGTATGGATGGGATGAACAGCGAAGATTAATGACGTAAGCAATGCTAACTTATGTTGATTCGGAAACCATTTGCTCAGCATACGAAAAATGAAATAACAAGTGAATGCAAAAAGGAGTACGTTGAGCAGATGTCCAGGAGTTGCATTGTAAGGAAATAGATCCCAGAAAATTGCGAAGATGGCTTTGGGTAAAGGACGATATAACTCATCGGCTAAAAGAATATATCCATAGCGATAACTCGTGCTAAAAATTTCGCCGAGGGCAGCCATTCCTTTTTGCGTGCTTGTATTTTCGATGATGGCGGCATAATCATCTAACACGAATCCGAAATTTAAGGTATTGGCGTACACCAAAAAGCCCAAGAGTGCAGGTAGCCAAGCCCACCATTTAGGGAAATCATTCTTGATCGGTTGAGCAGCTACATGGCTCTCCTTTGCCTTTGCCGTGGCCGCAAATTTTTCCTTCTTATTTAATTTCTTTTCCGACATGCACGCAATGATTTACTGAGGGAGCGAATCGCTTACCGTCATTCCATTTTGTTTTTCGAACATCTCAATCAATGCTTCTGGACTCAAACTTAATTGTTGCAACAACATGCGACAATCGTTTGCCAACACATGATCGGGATATTTTTCCAAAAACTTTTGATAAAATACTTTGGCTTGCTCTACATCTTGCTTATGATTTTCGGCTACGAAGCCTTGCATAAATAAAGCAGAGCCCGCTTTGTTGGAATTGGGATAACGCTGTACTCTTCCAAACAATTCAATCGATTGATCGAATTTACCTACGGCGATACTCATCTCTCCCGCTTTAAATAAATACGAAGGAGATAACGTATCGTCCTTGTAATTATCGGCATAGTCTAAATACATTTTGATTAGTTCTGTAGCTTTATTCTTGCTAGGAATAGGCATAGAATCTAAGTCGAGTGCATTTTCTGCCATCGAAATTTTCTCCTGCAAACTTACTTGTGGACGTGTACATGCAACCAGAGCGCAAAGGCCCATCAACAAAAACCAATTTTTCATATTCATTTTATTTTTTATTCTTTTAATATTTTTTTATTTGAAAGGTGATCCTGGTTCTTTGGCCATGTGTTTATACACTTGTTTATCCATGAAGGCGGGAAAGAATTTATTCAACCAAACGGTCAATCGACCATTAAACGTCAACACTAAATCGCGTTTACGATACTTTACGGCTTCTGCAATTTCGTTAGCTACGGTTTGTGCCGACATCATTTTACTTTCTTCGCGTGGACTTTCGCCCTGCGCACTTCCATCTGCAGAAAGAGAAGAAATTCGAATTTCCGATGCCGTGAATCCGGGACAAGCTACCAATACATGCAAATCCTTTTTTAAATTTTCGATGCGAAGTGTTTCCAGAAATCCTTCTAACGCAAACTTCGAAGCTGAATAACCAGTTCGACCGGGCAAACCTTTCTTTCCAGCGATGGATGAAATGCCCACTACACTGCCTTTCGATTCCAACAAATGAGGCAAGGCATATTTAGTACAATACACGGCGCCCCAAAAATTGGTATCCATCAATCTTTTCAACACGGTTAAATCCATCTCCTCGAAAAGTGCACGCATGGAAATTCCAGCATTATTAATGAGTACATCAATGCGCCCAAACTTGGCGAGGGTTTCATCAATAATACGTTTCCCATCTTCCTCAATACTCACATCAGCCTGCACTGCCAAAATATGCTCTGAAGAAGGGTTAAACTCAGCGATTACTTCTTGCAACTTCTCCAAACGCCGACCTGAGATCACGACACGATAACCGCGCGCTAAGAAGGTGGAAGCACATGCTTTGCCGATGCCCGATCCACCGCCTGTGATAATAACTACTTTCGATTGCACGTTGCAAATCTAAAAAAATGAAGGAAGATGGGCGCATTTGCTTCTCAATTACAGCTATCCTGTAGGAAAAATCTTAAAAAAGATTATCCTACTGGATGACCCTGACGAAAAACTATGTTTTATCGTCAGCCTGTTAGGCAAATTATTGTAAATATGATTTCTGCAGTCGGTATCCAGTAGGAAAAATCTTAAAAAAGATTATCCTACTGGATTACCAAAATTATTCTAAAGACTAATTTTGGTAGTTTTGCAAAAAAAATTGCTATGCGCCTACAGGAAGTCGAGGGAAAAGAACTTATTCATCAATTTCATCAAGTTCCCTACTCTATTTACAAAAGAGATCCGCATTGGGTGCCTCATTTGATTCAGGACATTGAAAAGGTTTTTGATCCACAGAAAAACAAACTTTACAAAGAAGGTGCAACGGCCATTCGCTGGATTTTGCTCGACGATACAGGTGAAAAAATTGGACGCATTGCTGCATTCATCAACCCGAAAGATGTGGACACCACTAAATTCAAAACGGGTGGACTTGGATTTTTTGAATGTATAAATGATCAAGCTGCAGCTAATTTTCTTTTTGATGCAGGGAAAGAATGGTTGGAAAAGCAAGGCATGGAAGCCATGGACGGACCGATCAATTTTGGCGATCGCAGTCAGTTTTGGGGTTGTCAGGTAACCAATTGGGACGAGCCGGCCATCTATCCCATGAACTACAATCCGCCATACTATCAAGATTTATTCATCAACTACGGTTTTGGTGTTTACTTCAATCAACATATTTACTGGAGGAGTTTGCAGGTGAAACCACAAGCCATTTTCTTCCGCAAATACAACAATTTAAAAAGCGATCCCAAGTTCACCGTATGCAATATTCGAGGGATGAATATTGATGAGGTAGCCGAAAACTTCAAAACCGTTTACAACGCTGCTTGGGGCGGCCATTCCCATTTCAAACCCATGACTACTTCGGGCTCGCAAAAAGTTTTTAGAGCCATTAAAGCCGTGATGGATCCCAATGCCATCATCTTTGCGTACTATGATGGAGCGCCCATTGGATTGTTTTTTTGTATTCCGGAATTGAACCAAATTTTCAAGCATGTAAATGGAAATCTGAATGCGATTGGAAAAATAAAATTCATTTACCATAAGTTACGTCGGACCTCAACTCGATTAGTGGGTGTAGTATTTGGAGTAGTTCGCGAGTGGCATGGAAAAGGTGTAGAAGCGGCCTTGGTGGTGGAAGGCGAAATCTCCATAAACGCTCGAGGAAACTACAACGATTTCGTTATCACGTGGATAGGAGATTTCAATCCCAAAATGATAAAAGTTGCCGAAAATCTTGACACTCAACTTTGGAGATCCCTGCAGACCTACCGTTACCAATTCGACCGCAGTTTACCGTTTGAACGTTGTCCGGTTGTTGAATAATACCGACACTACAATTAATAAGCTCCAATCACTTTAGTATAAACCAATGTAGGTCGGCATTATACCATAAACTTTTTAGGTTATAAAGAAATAGTAGTTGGTATCACTACCAAAGTCGTTAAACAACAATTATTTAACCTGTGTTTAAAAAAAACTTGTTGTTTCCTTGTCTGTATGAAACGAGAAAGACTATTTTTGCACCCCGATTGACCGTAAACCACTTTTTGAAATAGAAACTATCTATTTCAAAAATGAAGTAAAAATCGCTAAAGCGATTATACTTCAGTGCAAGACGTTTAATTCGGAACGATTCCGTAGCTCAGTTGGTAGAGCAATACACTTTTAATGTATGGGCCCTGGGTTCGAATCCCAGCGGGATCACTAATAAATGCAAAGCGAAGGCCCTCTACGAGGGCCTTTTGATTTTTAGGAAATCTGCGCAAGCTCGCTTGGAAGCAGATTTATAAAAAAAAATGCGGAGCATTCGCTTTGCTTTTTCCATTCGGAGCGAGATGGGTCGGGCAAGATGGCTTGCCAGCTTGCCAATCCCAATAATTTCCTAACCAAGCTCGCTTGCTGGCAAATGTCAAAAAACAAAATTCGCAGCTTTAGCTGCGTTGCTTTCTATTTTCAGAATGGAGGCAAATGGGTCCAACGATTAAAATAATATTGCTTGCAATGTGATTTTAATCGACAATCCCAGCGGGATCACTAATAAATGCAAAGCGAAGGCCCTCTACGAGGGCCTTTTGATTTTTAGGAAATCTGCGCAAGCTCGCTTGCTGGCAGATTTCAAAAAATAAAAAAAATGCGGAGCATTCGCTTTGCTTTTTCCATTCGGAGCGAGATGGGTCGGGCAAGATGGCTTGCCAGCTTGCCAATCCCAATAATTTCCTAACCAAGCTCGCTTGCTGGCAAATGACAGAAGACAAAAATCGCAGCTTTAGCTGCGTTGCTTTCTACTTTCAGAATGGAGGCTAATGGGTTCAACGAATAAAATCATATTGCTTGCAATGTGCTTTTATTCGTCAATCCCAGCGGGATCAAAGAATAATATTCTACTTGCAATATTCTCCCATCGACAGGCTCAGGGAGCATTTCGCCTCGGATTCTGCCATCATTAATCTTACTTTCCACTTTCAACGCACTCTGCACTCTCACTCTCTCTGTTGATCCTCGCTCCCGAACTCTTTTTCGCTCTGTTTTTTCACCCCTCGACAGGCTTAGGGAGCACCCTCATCAACAGGCTCAAAGAGTATTCCTTTTCTGAAACTGAAATACATCTTCGCTCTCTTAACTCATACTCACTCTGCCAATCCTTGTTCTCTGCACTCTTTCTCCCTTTGTTTCTTTCACTTTGCGTCAATTTCCTATTCAATTTGGTTCTATCAAATCCATTTAATAGTTTTGATAAACGATTTAGTAACCTATTTGACGTCATATATAATTTATTATTCAAAAAAATCTATTTAACACACAAACTAGTTTTATGAAATCTATACTATTATTAATATCTCTTTGTCTTATTTTCTCTAGTTGCGGAGTAATATTCGGCGGCAATAAATACCAAGCGATTATCCATGCAACAGACCATCCCAACGCCGATATTTATGTAAATGGGGAAAAAGTTGGAAAAGGAAAAGTTAAGGGTCTATATAAAAGGAATAAAATTCTTACTGTTGAATTAAGACAAGAAGGATGTGATCCTAAAATTCAGTCATTTGATCATGTATTTAGAACGGGGAATTTTATTTTAAGTATAATTACATGGGGTATATCTGGAATTTTGGTCGATTTAATTTCAGGTTCTTCATTTAAACCAGATCATAGAAATGATCCAGCAATTAAAAGATTGGACTACGATTACTACCGGTTTAATGTTGATTACTCTGGTTGCCCGGTAAAATAGTTGAATAAGATACTTTAAAGTCTGCGAAACTTTAGTTACGTTGCTTTTTATTTTCCGAATGGTTTTGGAGTCCAAAACAATATGGCGGACCCAATATTTTCTTGCCTAAGCTTGTTTGTTTGCTCTTATGATTTATTTGGAATTTAGGGTTAGAATATTTGACCAAAGTAGAGGACTTTGAAAACACCAAAACAATCAATGAACAATGATAATCAACAAGTCATAAAGTAAAAAGATGGATTCTCAAATCCTATGGTTGCATACCTATGTAACGACTGACATAATTTACTATGTGTAGACTGCTCCCCACGAAGATA
>JANOPQ010000123.1:0-14618 GCA_031421935.1 Bacteroidota bacterium
ACAAAAAGAATGATGATGATTCCACTCAAAATACTAATATCACTTTGCCATCCATTGATGCTAAGTGAATGTCCGAATAATCCTGCAAGTGCGCCGAAAATAGAGTAGGTAGTTACTCTTCCTACATTGTAAAGCAAGCGAGAAACAAAGAGTGAAGTCATTTGTTGATCGCGGTTGGGTAATGCCATAGCGATGGGTCCACACATGCCTGCACAGTGAAAGCTTCCAAAAAAGCCAAGGGTTAACGCCGACCAAAGAAATAAATCCATTATTGAATGATGATTTTTTCTTCTTGATAATAAGGTGTATCATTCGTACTCCAACTTGATTTAACTCTCCACAAACCTTTGGTGAGTTTTTCGGTAGAAATATTCTGAATTCCGTCTGTTATATCTATCGGAATTTTAAAATCGAGTTTAGAGTTATCTGGACGAAATAGAACAATTTCTCCGGTCGTATTTTTCGAAGTACTGCTTTCTGGAAAGATGATTTGAATAATGCTATGTTCTGAAGAATAAACAACCGCTAGTTTAACATCCAACTTCTCGCTGTTGTTAAGTCGATCGATTTTATCCTGAAATTTTAATTCCTGTGCGTAGTAGTCGGTGCTAACTAAATCAACACTTTGTTGCGTGCATTTATACACTAAAAAAAGCATGCCGCCTACAAATGCAGTGTAGAGTAATATTATTCTAAGTCCCCAGTTCATCGTTTTTATGGTGTTGGTCCAATGAAGTTGGATTCTTCTTCACCGAGTATTTTTCCTTGTGAGAGCACTTGTATTTTAATCTTTGTTTTTGATTTTACTATCTCTTTTTGATCCAAGATCACAAAGAATTCGCCTTCGGCAATATCTTGCTCTTTTAATTCGGTAAAGTTTTTTCCCACCCATTGAATCGTACCTTTTGGCTCTACAATTTTTATTTCGATGGGTAAATTATTAAACGTTTTGTTCACCACTTTTATATTGTAAAGGTTACTCACCTTCTGATTGGGCAACTCCTGATAGAGCATGCCGGGTGTTCTCAGTATAGTCGCTTCTACATCGGTTCGTATAGCTAGTAATATAATGAGTGCACCAAGAAGTATAAAAAGAACTATAGAGTAACCGATGATGCGTGAGGTTACTTTAAATTTAATTCCTTTTGCAATAGCATCTTCGCTGGTGTATCGAATGAGCCCGCGTGGCAATTTAACTTTGTCCATAATGGAATCACAAGCGTCAATACAAGCGGTGCAGTTTACACACTCCAATTGGGTACCGTTTCTGATTTCAATTCCCGTAGGACAAACTTGCACACACTGGTGACAATCGATGCAATCACCAGCCGTTCGCTCCTGACCTTTGTGTAATTTTTCACGAGGTTCTCCACGGTTGTAATCATAGGCGATGACAACTGAGTTTTTATCTAACAACACGCCTTGTAAACGGCCATAAGGACAAACTACAATGCATGCTTGCTCCCTAAATTTAGTATACACGCCATAAAACACCAAAGTGAAAATGGACAAGCTAATGAGTCCACCCATATGTTGGGAAGGACCTTCACTAATTATTTTGAATAATTCATCTATCCCAATGATATAAGCTAAGAAAGTATTTGCGATGATAAAGGAGATGATAAAGAAAATACTATTCTTTAAAAATTTCTTTCTAAACTTAATGGGATTTGGCAACTCTGCATTCAATGCTTTTTGTTGCATATAATCGCCTTCTATTAAGTATTCAATTTTTCGGAATACCATCTCCATAAAAATAGTTTGTGGACAAGCCCATCCACACCAAATACGGCCAAAGAGCGCAGTAAATAATATGATGAATACAATAAATGTTAGCATGGCTAACACAAACAGATGGAAGTCTTGTGGCCAAAATGCAATTCCAAATAATATAAATTTACGCTCCAGAATATTAAAAAGCATTAAGGGATGTCCGTTAATTTTCATAAACGGACCACTAAAAAGTAAAATCAAAAAGAAAATACTTACCGCAGTTCGTTTATTATAAAAATCTCCTTTAGGTTTTTTAGGATAGATCCAATTCCTATTTCCATCCTCTGAAATCGTCGCCACGGTATCGCGAAAACTTCCTTTAGGATCGGGAAGAGGAGGAGCTATGGGCGTAGGATCTGACAAGTTTTATTGGTTGACGATGATAATACTATCGACGCTGATACTATCTGTTAATTGTGCACTTATCATTTCCTCAACATATTTTTCTCCTTGTGGTTCTTTTCCCCCTGCGGGATTACTTCCATACTTAGTTAAGATAAAGCTTGCTACTTGTTGAATTTGCTTTGGCGTTAATTGCGATTTCCAAGAGATCATTCCTTTCGCTGGAACACCATCTGTAATTACTTTAAAAACATTCTTGATACCACCTCCATGAATCCAGAAATCATCAGTTAAATTAGGTCCCACACTTCCGCCTAATTCAGCACCATGACAAGCCACGCAGTTTTTATCATAAATTCCTTTTCCTGCACCTAATGCTTCCGGAGTATTTAATGCGGTGATTGTTTCAGCAGATACAAAATCTTTCATTTTTAATTCTCGAGCTTTCGCTAGATCAGCCGCTTCTTGCATGGCCATATTATATTCTTCTGTTTGCAACGGACCTGTTCTGAAAAGATGGTAATGTGCTAAATAAACAAATGAAAAAATGATAGTTGCATAAAATCCCCAAATCCACCAAGGGGGTAAATTATTATCCAATTCTTGAATACCATCGTAATTGTGATCCAACATGATGTCGGCTTCCTTTTCAACTGGAACGGCTTGCGTCAATATAGCTCTATCGAAGCGTGTCCAAAAACTAGGAGCATGTAATTCTTCTTCAAATGCCTTTTCCTTCTTGAGTTCTAAAGCTTTTCTTTTTTCAGGTGAAAGCATACCATACGATAACTTCCTTAAACTTTTAGTTAAAGAAATAATGGCAATGAACATGATGAGAAATAAAAAGCTCAGCAGATACAGTTCCGATTGAAAAAATATTTCCGGAACTTTTGCAGGCGTTGGAGTAGGCATAACTTCACCTTGTCCAAAGGATGTAAGATAGGATGCCGATAGAAGGAATCCAGAGAGAAGTATTTTATTAAATCTATTTTTCATAGATGACTTTTTAATCGTTGTTAAGTTCTGAGTTTTCTAAAGGAATTCGACTTGCTTTTTCAATATGTTCTTTGTCCATCTTTATCAAATAGGCAATGAGAACCGTAAAGAATGCGAAGAATACGATTAAGGAGAATATAGGATAGATGCTCACGCCGGCTATACTTTCAAGGTTATTTCTAAACATATCGTTTCGTTTTATTCTGTTTTAGATGCTTTGATATCAGTTCCCAATCGTTGCAAGTACGCGATGATCGCGATGAGTTCTTTGTTGGAATCGATGCTCACCTTATTTTTCTTGAGATCGTCTGCTATGCTTTTTGCTTGCTTGGTAAGATCATCGTTTGCTTTTACATCATATCCTTCAGGATAAGGAACACCCAAAGTTTGCATGGCTCTTATTTTTGCAGGAGTACTAGTAATGTCTAATTCATTTTCGGCCATGAATGCGTATGATGGCATGATGGAACCTGGTGACATAATGGTAGGATCAATCATATGATGGTAATGCCATACATTGGGATATTTTCCTCCTTGACGATGTAAATCCGGACCTGTTCGCTTCGATCCCCATTGGAAAGGATGATCGTAAACAAATTCACCGGCTTTGGAATATTCACCATAACGCTCGGTTTCGGAACGGAAAGGTCGCACCATCTGTGAGTGACAAGTGTAACAGCCTTCACGGATATAAATATCTCTACCTTGTAATTCTAGAGGCGTATAGGGTTTCACACTCGCAATGGTGGGGATATTGGATTGCACCAAGAACGTGGGAATAAATTCGACAACACCACCAATCAAAATTACAACCGCACTTAAAATAATCATTTGTACTGGACGACGTTCAATCCAACGATGCCAATGACCCGCATGCTCTTTCTCATTTTTCTCTAATGCTGGAGCTTCCGCAGCTTCTTCTGCATTCAATGTTCCTTGCTTCATCGTCTTCACTAAGTTATACGCCATGGTGATGGCACCAGTCAGAAACATCAATCCGCCTAATGCACGAAGTTTATACATCGGCATAATCTGTGTAACGGTTTCGAGGAAGTTCGGATATTTTAAAATTCCATCTTCTGTAAATTCTTTCCACATTAAACTTTGTGCAAAGCCTGCCCAATACATCGGCACAGCATAGAATAAAATCCCAAGCGTGGCAATCCAAAAATGGAAGGAAGCCAATTTAGCAGAGTATAAATTGGTTTTGTAAAGTCGAGGTATTAACCAATACAAGATACCAAAGGTTAACATACCATTCCATCCCATTCCACCAATGTGAACGTGAGCAATGGTCCAATCTGTAAAGTGACTAATAGCATTTACACTTTTCAACGATAACATCGGACCTTCAAATGTCGACATACCGTAAGCGGTAATCGCGACCACCATAAATTTCAAAACCACATCTTCACGAACACGATCCCATGCACCACGTAGTGTTAACAGACCATTGATCATTCCACCCCAGGAAGGAGCTAAGAGCATAATGGAAAATACAGTTCCTAACGACTGCGCCCAATCAGGTAATGATGAATATAAAAGATGATGGGGACCCGCCCAGATGTATAAAAATATTAGTGCCCAAAAGTGAATGATGGATAATCGATATGAATACACAGGACGATTTGCAGCTTTCGGAACGAAGTAATACATCAATCCTAAGTAAGGTGTTGTTAAGAAAAATGCAACCGCATTATGTCCGTACCACCATTGCACTAACGCATCTTGAACCCCAGCATAAGCGGAATAACTTTTTAAAATGCTAACTGGAATTTCAATAGAGTTTACAATATGTAATACGGCAACTGTAACCACAGTAGCAATATAAAACCAAATGGCCACATACATGTGTCGCTCTCTTCGTTTGATAATCGTTCCAAACATATTGATAGCAAATGCAACCCAAACAATAGCAATAAGAATATCGATGGGCCATTCTAATTCTGCATATTCTTTTCCGGTAGTATGACCTGTTAGTAAAGTCACAGCCGCTAAAACGATGATCGATTGCCATCCCCAAAAATGGAATTTACTCAAACCGTCACTATACATCCGTGCTTTACACAAACGTTGTAATGAATAATACAATCCCATGAAAATTCCATTCCCTACAAATGCAAAGATGATCGCATTGGTATGTACCGGTCGAACACGACCAAAGGTCAGGTATTGGCCAATGTTCAGGTTGGGAAACGGAATTTGTAGAGCTATGATTAGCCCTAGTAACATACCGACAAGCCCCCAAATGATGGTAGCTAATGCAAAGTTTTTAACGATGCGGTTGTCGTAGCTAAATTTTTCAATCGTCATACAGCGTCTGTATTTTTAGAATTAGGTTGTTCTTTTTGGGTAACTATTTCGTCATCAAATAATATTCGTACTGCTGGTGAAACATCATCATCATATTGTCCCGTCTTCACCGACCATAAAAATCCGATGAGGAAACTTCCTGCAACTAATAAGCTAAATGATATCAATATTAATATGACACTCATGGTGTGCAAAACTACTTTTGCTTACTATAATTCATACTGATAAGTCTTATCATTTAGATTGACAATAATCAGGCTCTCATTTTTGTAAAACCCAAACTTCTTGCTTTGATACTACTTGCGAGCACGGTGTAAACCACTAAGCTGCTTGTACTAATTGGCATCAGTATAGCAGCAATTACGGGAGATAAAGTTCCTTGCACAGCGAACCAAAGTCCTACTAAATTGTAAACTATAGAAATGATAAAACTGATGATGATGATACGATGTCCCGCTTTGGCATAGCGTAATAGATTTCCTATTTGGCCAAAATTTCTGGATAGGATGATACCGTCACTTCCGGGTGTAAAGTTGTTAATGTCTTCAGCAATGGCTAAACCAACATCACTTTGCATGAGAGCACCTGCATCGTTGAGTCCGTCACCAATCATCATTACTTTTTTTTCCTGTAATTGCAATTCTTTAATACTATTTAATTTATCGATAGGCTTTTGTTCAAATTGAATTCCTTCCTTTTGCTCCAAAAGTTCTTCTAAGTGCAATTGTTCAAAGTTATAATCACCACTCAGAACGGAAATTTTATATCCTTCCTTCTTCATTGCGTGCAATAGGGAAGAGGTGGATTGTCTATACGAAGTTTTAAAATAAAAGTACCCCAATAATTTTCCATCAATACTCACACCTACTTCAGATTCTTTAACATTTTCATTGTGCGATTCGGCAACATGAATGAAACTTCTTGATCCTAACTGAACCCGAATTCCGTGTATCCAACCTTCGATTCCTTTTCCGTTTATTTCTTTAAGATGGGTAATAGGCAATTTATTATTGGAGGAAGAAAGATAGTTTGCTATCATCCGACTAAGAGGATGGGAGGATGCTTGGGCTAGAGAAGCGATGAATTGCTTCTGTATATCGGTAAGCTCAATTCCAAAATATTCGACTTTATAGTTTTCTGTAGAAGTTAGTGTTCCAGTTTTATCAAAAACAACAGAATCAATATTTGATAAACGTTCCAAGACTTTTGTATTCTTTAAGTAGATTCCTCTCTTTCCTAAGATGCGAATCATATTACCAAATGTGAAAGGTGCCGATAACGCCAATGCACAAGCGCATGCAATCACTAGTACAGAAGTGAAGGCTAACATGGCTCTAGATGGATCTGTCGGGTACCAATAGATTAGGGATACAACGGCTATGCTTATCGTTATCACCACAAACCATTTGCTGATGTTTTCGGTGAGATGGGCGTATTTACTCTTCGTCTCACTTTTGCCAGAACTTTGATTCCATAGCTTAGTAATATAACTTTGTGATACATCCTTTTGAACAAGCACCTCAACGGGTTTACCTATTAATCGTGCACCAGCAAAAATTCGTTCGCCATACTGACAAGTAACTTCTCGTGACTCACCAGTTACAAAACTATAATCGACTTGAGCGTGCTTACTCACTAATAACACATCGGCCGGAATAATTTCCTGATTTCGGATGAATAACCGATCGTTGGGTTTGATATCGTGAACAGAAACAAATTCTTCTTCGGTTCCCTTTAACCTACTCACGGCAATGGGAAAGTATGATTTATAGTCGCGTTCGAAGCTAAGCCATTCATACGTTTTACTTTGAAAATTTCGTCCAATAAGCATGAAAAAAACTAAGCCTGTCATACTATCGAAATAGCCAGGACCAGTATCAGATACCACTTCATAAATACTTCTAGAAAACATGGCCACAATTCCAATAGCAATGGGCACATCTATATTAATAACTTTCTGACGAAAACTCAGTAATGCATTCTCTAAAAATTCACTGGCACTGTAGAAGAAAACAGGGAGAGAAAGTAATAAATTCAGATACCCGAAGATGCGATGAAAATCTTCCCCTTCATATTTTCCAGATGAAAAGTATTCAGGAAAGCTGAGCAACATAATATTTCCAAAAACGAATCCTGCTATTCCAATCTTATAGATTCGAGTTTTACTGGATGCCTTTTTCTCTACCTTTTCTAGCTCTTTCAAATTAAGTTCAGGTGGATAAGCAATTTCGTGTAGTTTCTCAACAATGTTTCGCAAACTTGATTTGGTATGATCGAAAATGATGTGCAATTCCTTATGGATGAAATTGGTTTTCGAACTGATGACTCCAGCGTCTAATCGATTAATATGCTCCAACAGCCAAATACAACTGGCGCAATGCATGGCGGGTATATGGAATTGAATATGAGATACATTACCATCCTTAAAGAGTATGAGCTTGTCAGAAATGGAAGATTGATCTAAATATGCATAACGGTTACCTAAAAGCGTTTGAGTTTTACCTGGTGACGCTTGTAGATCATAATAACCACATAAATTATTTTCTTGTAAAAGTTCAAAAACCAATTTGCAACCTTGACAACAAAAAGATTTGTTGTCAAGCTCTACACTCTCTACCTTGCAATTTTCACCGCAGTGATAGCACTGAGTTTCAGTAAGAATTTTATTTTTCAGCATGGTATATTGTAGTCGGGCAAGTTTACTTCAACCATTGAAAAAAGATAGTGACGAAAGTCAGCTTTAGTACTGATCCATCTCAAATCGGATTTTGTCAGTGCCAGAATTGACTAATGTCATAGAAAAACTGAGAGATTTCATTCACTTTTGTTAAATATATACTGAAAATGTACAGTCGATTTAATCAAAATGAAATGCTGAAAATCCTAATTAGTGACGAGCGAAAATTAATGGAAATACAAAAGGATTTTACATTATTTTTTCCCTTCTTAAAACTAGAATTTTTTAAAGCGCCCCATAAAATTGGAGATGGCTCTGCTAAACATTTACTGCTCGATTCAAATAAGTTGATCAAGGATTGTAGAAGCAGCCGTCCGACGCTTCATATAGAAATCAAAGAAAGTATGACTGTAGATCAATTGGAGCAATTATTATTTGAAAACTTCGGATTGGCAGCCCAAGTGTTTAGAAAATCAGGAAATGTTTGGCTAGAAACTTCTGCGACTGATAATTGGACTTTACTTCAACAGAATAATGAAGGTGCGGAGTTGTCAACCCAAATTAAAGAGAACCGCGAAAATTTAGATAATATCGATCCCTATTAAATTTGGAAAGTCTAAACCTGCCTGCTGCAGGCAGGCGCAGCGATCGCAGCGTAACCTTTGCGACCGCAGCGTTTAAATTTTAGTTCAAATCGAAGACTTATCCCTTCAACGACCTTAATTTCTTTTCATCAATGATTTTTATTTTTCCTCCTTTGATTTCGATCAAATTTTCCTCTTTAAAATCACTTAAAGTTCTAATCAAAGACTCTGTCGCTGTACCCACAATATTCGCTAAGTCATCGCGCGCAATGGCCATTGAAAACTGTCCTTCGTCCTTGATTTGATATTTTTCCTGTAGTAGGAGTAAAGCTTCCGCCGTTCTTTTTCGCACAGAACTATACGCCAAGTCCACTAAACGTTCTTGTTTATCAACCACTCCTTTTGTAAGAATTTTTAAAAAACTTCGTGTCACTGATACATTTCCAAAAATCATATTATGGAACTCGTCTCTTGGAATAAAAGTGATTTCTGAGTCTTCTAAAGTTTCTGCTGACTCATTATAAGGTTTCTCCTCTAATAAACTGGTGTACGCAAAGAAATCACCCTCCTTCAAAAGATCAGTGATGAGCTCTTTACCGTATTCATGCGTTTTGAAAATCTTTACTTTTCCGTGGTTAATGTAATAAAGTCCGTTGGGATAATTTCCTTCGAGATAAATCGTTTCTTTCTTTTTGTAATGATTCATTTTTTTTCCTTCCAGAAACTTTTTCAGTGCATTAGAGCCGGCAACATCACTGATAAAGGTACTCAATCCGTTAAAGTCCTTTTCATATTCCCTCTTTAGCACTTCAGCCTTCTTAATTCGACTTTCTACCGCATTTAATAATTCGGTCTTATCAAATGGTTTGGTGATATAATCATCAGCTCCTAAGTCCATCCCTTTGCGCAAATCGCTTCGTTCCGCTTTTGCAGTCAGGAAGATAAACGGAATGGAAGCCATGGCAGGATCTTTTCCTAATAGATGCAATACACCATAACCATCTAATCCGGGCATCATGATGTCACAAATTATTAAATCAGGATATTCCTCTCGAGCTAATTCTACCCCTTCTTTTCCATCAGGCGCAGTGAAAACTTTGTAATGTGCTAATTCTAAAATTTCCGCCGTGTTTTCACGTACATCTACATTGTCTTCGATTAATAATATTTTCTTGTCCATATTTTATTTTTGTTGAGGAAAAGTGATATTAATAGTTGTTCCCTTTTCCAATTCGCTTCTGAGCTCTAATCGTCCGTTCATTAAGTCTACATAACTGCCGACTATGTGCAATCCTAATCCTGTGCCTTGTATATTAAATGCATTTTTAGCTCTAAAGAAACGCTCGAAAAGGTGTTTCTGGTCATCCTTACTAATTCCAATTCCCTGATCTTTTATTTCGAATGAAACAGAAAGCTCATTGACTTTAACACTAACTACTATTTTTTTGTTTTCAGGACTAAATTTAACGGCGTTATTGATCAAATTTATAAGTATGTTCTTGATTAATTTAATGTCTAACGATACTTCGGCATTACCTTCATGCAGATAAACGATTTCTTGTCCTTTCTTTGCAATTAACTGCAAATCACTTACGATCTCCTTAACGAATGGAGGTAAATCAAATTTCCTAAATTCAGTATGCACCTTTCCTTCTTCCAACTTGCTGAGCGATAAAAAATCACTCAAAATGTCATTTAAATTGTTTACTGCAGATTTTATTCTGGAAATATGCTTTTCTCGCTTGTCATTATTGGAGGTCTCTACGTATTCAGAAATTAAGCTAGCAGATGATAGAATCGTTGTTAAGGGTGTTCTAAACTCATGGGAAGCCATCGAAATAAACCTCGATTTTAAATCATTAAGATCTTTTTCTTTTTCTAGTGCCAGCCGCAATTCGTCCTTCGACTTTTCCAATTCTCGAATGGCTTCTTGCAACACCTTGGTTCGATCAGAGACTTTTTTCTCCAAGCCTTCATTGGTAGCGATGAGCGCTGCAGCTACACGCTCCAATTCGAGTTGCTTTTCATTTACTGTAACCTCAATACCTTTTCTAACAGTGATGTCTATGATAAATGCAACAACAAATTTCTGCCCTTTAATTTGTACCGGACTCAAGCTAATTTCTACTGGAAATTGCGTCCCATCTTTCCTTTCCGCAAAAAGATCTAATCCCACACCCATTGGGCGGGCATTTAATTCCTTGTTGTAATTCTCACGATGCTTGTGATGATGACCACGAACATTAGAGGGTACGATGTCTTCAATCTTCAACGCATGCAACTCTTCGTCGGTGTACCCCAACATTCTGGCGGCCGAACTATTCGCCATGCGAATTCTTCCTTCCATATCCGAAACAATGATCCCTTCCGTGGCATCTTTGAAGACGGTATCAATAATTTCACTTCTGTTAATTTCATCCATAATTCTCATTCCAAGTCTACGCAATAAATGTAATTATTTTCATAGACTTTGGAGAAAATGGAACTCTACTAAAATCAGGCATCTCCTGTTTTAACATGATTCGTGTTGATTCCTAAAATGCTATATAATGGGCAAATACCAATAACTCCAGTAATAAATGGGATGAGACCCAAGAGCGCCCAAGGGCTATTATGATAAACAAAAAACATGGCTATAGCTACTCCCAGAAATACTCTAATTACGCGATCGGTTGAACTTTCATTTGTTTTCATGATGTTGCAGTTTAAATTTGATTTTCAAAAATAAACTGCTTAAACGCATTCCTTTCTATCAAAAATCAGCTAAGCAAATGATCTTTGTCAGTCCCTATAAAGTGAAACTTTCATGCATCATGGGGATTACAATGTCCGCAAAGCCCATTCCATGTAAATGCTTTTTGAAAGTCAACTGTGCTTCTTTTTCTCCATGCACTAAAAATAAGCGCTTTACCTTTGAAGTGTCTTGACAAGATAAATATTGCATGAGTTCTTTATAGTCTGCATGTGCACTGTATGATCCCATCACTTTAACACTCGCTCTTAATGGAACCATTTTACCAAAAATTCGAACTTCCGATTCACCTTGAATCATTCGATCACCTAAGGATCCTGGTGGGACAAAGCCTACAATTAACACCGTATTTTTAGCGTCAATAATATTATTTTTTAGGTGATGCTTTATTCGTCCTGCTTCCATCATCCCAGAGGCAGAAATAATAATGCATGGCTCTTGTTTTTCATTCAACTCTTTCGATAATTCTACGTCACGGATATAATGTAAGCTCTCAAATCCAAAAGGATCATCATCTTTTTTCATGTACTCAACAATATCTGGATTGAACGAATCCTTATGTTTCCGCATGATTGACGTTGCGCTGATGGCAAGCGGCGAATCAACATAAACTGGAATTTTCTCAAGTTGACCTTTGTTGAAAAGACGATTGAGCGCATAAACGATTTCCTGAGTTCGACCTAAACTAAACGCTGGAATGATTAATTTTCCTTTATTTAAAATACAAGTTTGATGTACTACTTTCAATAATTCTAACTCCGTGTTTACTACGTCCTCATGTAATCGGTCGCCATAAGTGGACTCAGTGATAATATAATCTGCTTGCGGAAATGGCTGTGGAGATTTTAATATATAATCGTTGTATCGTCCTGTATCACCCGAAAAAAATATTTTTATGGTTTCATCTGTTTCATCAATCTCTACGTTAACCGCTGCGCTGCCTAAAATATGTCCAGCATCCGTAAAATGAAAACGAATATGCTTGTCGATCGCCACCTTCTCATTCAGCTCCACAGGGACAAATAATTTCAAGGCTTCTTGCACATCTTCCAACGTATAAAGTGGATCTAATTCCTTTTGCCCATTCTTAGCTCGTTTTCTATTGAGATATTTTAAATCACTCTCTTGAATATGGGCGCTGTCTTCTAACATAATAGTACACAAATCAAGAGTAGCTAGCGTACAATAAATAGGACCAGAAAAACCTTGTCTTACCAAATGAGGAATATTACCCGAATGATCAATATGTGCATGTGACAAGATCATATAATCTACTTCAGTGGGATCAAATCCAAAATGCCGATTCATATCCGCATTATCGCCACCTCTATTTTGAAAGAGTCCGCAATCAAGTAATATTTTTATACCACGACCTGTTGTGATGAGATGCTTACTTCCAGTAACGGTTTGCGCAGCTCCGTGAAATGTTATTTGCATAAATTTGCTTCTTTAAATGATTATTTATACCCTGAACTTCTCATGTGAAACACATCCATAGACTTCAGAGCGTCAGCCTTAGAGCCACAAAACCTTAGCGCCTCTGCGCCTTTGCGAGAAATCTTAGCGCCGCGTAGCTTCTACGAGAAACCTTAGCGAAGCGCCAACCTCTTCAACAATTCACCTCTATGAGACATATTTCTGTAAATATAATGAAAGTACTAAATTGCACCGTATTTTCGTTAGTGAATCAATCTATGATAAAAATCAGATTGCTATTCATCCTTTGCTTTTCCATGTTGCTGGGATTCCATCTCACTGCCCAAGAAAGCAACCGAGAGTTAGTTTGGAATCAACCAGACGGACTCACTACAGCTGATTTCAAAAGGAACTTAGCCAATGTCCCACAAAAGCAAAAAGTAGGTCGAAATACCTATGCTCAATTAGAAGGATATATTTATTGCGGAATTAAATTTTCTTATGAGCAACGAGGAAATAATTTGAAGTACGAGATTTATTCATTCATGGAACCATCGCAATCCTGGATCCGCGACAAAAATAATGTAGGAACGCTCGAGCATGAACAAGCTCATTTTAATATCGCAGAAATATATTCGCGTAAACTCAAATACGATTTACGCAATGAATGGAACTTAAAGAAAGCAAAAAAGAAGTACAAGCAGATGTTTAAGTCATTGTTGAAGAAACAAGCCGATTTCGACAAAGATCATCACGGCGAAGTAGGCGTAGAGCGGAAATGGGAAATATGGATTAACGAACAATTACGAGAGTTGAATCAATATGCCGATAAGAGTTTAAATTTGAGGCGGTGAGATTCTATCCTACTTCTAGTATAGATTTCACCTGTTTTTCTAATTGCTTTTTATTGGGAAGGTACAGCTGATATTTAGAAACAAATATTTTGTTGGAAATTCCTCCTGTTGCATATTCAACTAATACTTCATCTTTATCTGCAGAAAGTATGATGCCAATAGGTTCGTTATCACCATCTGCATTTTCTTCGCTCTTAAAAAAGTTAAGGTAGAGATTCATTTGACCAATGTCATTATGCCGAACCGCTTTTGTTTTTAAGTCGATTAGTATAAAACATTTCAAAATGCGATGGTAAAATACAAGATCAATGTAGAAGTGCTTATTTCTTAAAGAGATTTTATATTGTCGACCAACAAAAGCAAACCCTTTCCCTAATTCTAAAAGAAACATTTGCAAGTTGTCAATTATTTTTTGTTCCAGTTGCTTCTCTGTAACTTTATTGCTTTGAGGAATCTTTAAAAAATCTAATACATAAGGGTCTTTAATTAATTCAGAAGGTGTACTTGTTGGTTTATCTTTTACAGATAAATGCAAAACCTCTTTTTTATTCTTACTAAGAACAAGTCGTTCATATAATGAAGAGTTAATTTGTCGTTCTAACTCTCGTTTTGACCAATTTTCGTGGATGGATTTTTCTTCATAAAATTTACGAGCGGACTCATCTGAAATACCGATAAGTACAATGAACTGACTCCAGTTTAATTTGGCAGACACTGTCTGCCATTTTGGATAGGAAAGGTAAAATCTTCTCATATCCAGTACATTTCGTCTGCCAAATCCTTTCCCAAATCGGAGTTTTAAATCTTTGGAAATGCTTGAAAGTAAATCACTTCCGTATTCTGCTCGTTCATGGCCACCTTGTTCAAATTCAACGATGTGTTTGCCAATTTCCCAGTTTGCTCTTACGAGT
>JANOPQ010000124.1:0-18972 GCA_031421935.1 Bacteroidota bacterium
AATGATGAATAAGTGGAAAAATAATCCCAAATTATTTTTGTCTCGATTTTATCAAGAACTATCTTGGCTCACTAAAATGAACTACTCAAATTTTATTGAACTTTCCTTCCTGAAAATGACTTTTTAAGGATAGACTACTTATAAATGATATAATTAATAATATTAATCAAGAAGGGACCTATTGCAACTATCGGTCTTTTTTTTACTACTTACATGGAAAAAATACATTCATACATTTACACGTCGTTGCAATTGGTAGAAGATTACCAAGGTGATGTACCCTTTAGTATTTATTTAAAGAATCACTTTCGTCAACATAAAAAATTTGGGTCTCGCGACCGACGTTGGATCAAGAATATTTGTTTCGCTTGGTTTCGTTCGGGTGGATTGTTTTCCGATTTTAATACGATGAATCGAATGTTATGTTCATTTTATCTGATCCAAACGGAATCCGATCCGAGAGCGAATGATATCATTTTATCGGGCGGCGATGTTTATAAGGATATCAATTTTGAACTTTCTATTCCCCAAAAATTAGATTGGATCGATGCGAACATTGGAAAAGTGAATCGTGAGAATAGAATTCCGTTGAGCATGGATTATACTTCAGCTCTTTCTGTTGAAGAGTATTTAAGTGGATTGTGGCTCCAACCTAAAGTTTGGTTGAGAGTGCGGAGTCAAAAGATGGAGCAAGTGCAAAATATTTTGATTAAAGAAGGAATCATTTTTCAAAAACATGATGAGTTACCTAACGCTTTGCAATTAGAGCAAGGTGTTTCCCTCGAGAAACTAAATTTTGTTGAAAAGGGATTTGCTGAGGTTCAAGATTTATCATCGCAAAAAACGATGGAATTAATTCCCGCAAAATCAGGCGAACGATGGTACGATGCCTGTGCAGCCTCGGGTGGAAAGAGTTTGATGTTGATGGATGCAGTAGAAGGAGTACAACTAACCGTAAGTGATAATCGCGAATCCATCCTCGTCAATTTAAAAGAACGTTTTCGTCGGAATGGGATTCGTAATTATACTTCTTTCGTGACTGATTTAACGAATTGGAGTGCTGAACAACCCAATGCAAAATTGTATGATGGAATTATTGCGGATGTTCCCTGTAGTGGTTCGGGTACTTGGGCGAGATCACCAGAGCAAATGTGTTATTTCAGCGAAGAGAAATTGAAAAATTATATTTCACTTCAAGATAAGATTACCGCTCGACTCTGTGCTTTATTAAAGCCCGGAGGCAAACTCGTTTATATTACGTGTTCTGTTTTTAAATTAGAAAATGAGGATCGAGTGGAAGCATTGGAAAAAAATCTGGGAATGAAATGCGTAGAATCTAAATTATATCAAGGTACTTGGGAAGGTGCCGACACATTATTCGTTGCGTTATTGGAGAAAAAGTAAAAGGCTACTTTAGTAAAAATCTGATTTTTGTAAAGTTCTAAATCTGATTTTTTATTGTTTGATAAATTTAGATGTCAGTCGTTCACCATTTTCAAGACGAACAAAAGCAATATAAATTCCGGGTGGTAGAAAGTTCGTATTAATTATTGGTAAATTTTCAATTGGAGAACTAAGCGTTATTAAACTTCGACCCGTCAAATCAATAATTTCTACTATTTCTATTTTTTGTTGATCTTTTAACAATAATCTAGCTTCCTTAGTAACGGGATTAGGAACAACTAGCAATTGGTTTCCGGAAGTATGATTGAATGATTCTACTCCTGCCGGACTTGTAAATGCAATAACGGCGGGATCTGTAACTACAGCTTCATTAAAGTCAAAATAAATGGCTGCATGATTAATAATAACATCTCCATTTAACACTGGTAGTAATGGCTTTATTTCAAAAGAAAAATAACCTTCACTATAAGCATAATTGGTACCAGAGTCGGGCAGCAAAATATTATTGAATGTAACCACAAGAATATTGCCTTGTACCAGTGCTATTTCGTAAGGATGAGAGGCTTGAAAATTATTCAATGATGATAAATCAAGAAAACTCGACAAGGTATCAACTAACACTACTTTAAAAGCAGTGTCATTTCCAGTATTTTGGAAGTGTATTATGTAAGGAATTATAAAAGACGAATCAACAGTATTATAATTAACAACATTTGGTCCGTCAATCATCTTATAGTTGGGATCAAAACTATTTAAATAAATTGCTGAAAGCGAATCCTCATTATTCGGCAAGTAATAATCACAAGTTGAATCAGGCAACATCATTGCAGAAAAGTTAAGTATAGTTCCAAAAGGTAAAACTTGAGGGGTAGAAAAATACAACTTGAATTGGTTTAATGCTAATGGCGTTAAATTCATCGGTGCAAATACAACACTGTCTTGATAAATATTTAACGGTGCAATTGTAGAGCTATCAAAATGTAAATTTGTTCTATTAAAGTTGATTTTTAATGATCCGTTGCTAGTTACTGTCCCTTTATTCGCGGCAGTGCCCCACAATGAATAAGGTTGTCCTGTTCTTGCCCTTTCTTGCCCATTCAACTTCACTTCTAAGTCACATATGAAAGTTTCTGGAGAATAATAAAATACACTGCTGGTATCCTCAGGAAAAGAATCAGTCAGTATCACAGAATAAAAAGGTGGTTGACATGAATTATAGTGCATTAGATTTCTACCCTTTATGATGTTCATACCAGAATCCAGCAAGAAAGAATAAGTGCCATCTTGAATACTAAATGTTGAATTTAGTGAGGGTGTTGAATAAACAGAATGGGAATTAATAGGAACGTCGGAACTATCAATTATAAAATCTGCATTTAAGTCTGCGACTAACTTTCCTTTGGCTGTATATTTTTTTTCTGGATGTAACCGGTATGCAGCATATACCGATCCACCCAATTGTCCTTGATTAATATACAACGGAACAGAGTTCATTGAAAGATTTATCGGATAATTCATTTGATTAAAAGAAAAAGCAGTAGAATCATTTAAAACAACCTGAGGATAAGGATAATTTTTATTCTGAATGATGGGATGATGCATGTGTCCATAAAGGTCAATGTTTCCGTTGGTGTCACAAAACATCATCACAACTTGATCTGCTGGGTCAAGATGAACACCTGAGTTCGTTTGATTTGCTGAAGAACCAATTTCAACGCAAAAAAACATACCTCTTGGATTATTCATAGTACAATTAAAATGATTCATGGAATAAATATTACCGTAGGTAGTATCAGCGAAATAATAAGCCCAATCTGCAATCAGATTTGAATCCATTCTAAGAATAAAATTATCATAATGTAGTGAAGGGTTCGATGATGGTACAACTGGAAGTGTTAATGTGCCACTTGTTGTATTGATAGTTGTTGAGCCAAAATATCGCCCTAGTAATAGTATTTTACCATTTGAATATTGAACATCTGATACATCACTATTAAATTCAAGTCTTTTTGCGCTTAACACATGAAAATTAGAATCCATAAATGCTAGAAAAGTGTAAAATTCAGGCGCAGAAGAGCCAAATTGAAAAATAGCTGAAGTTGGATCAATATCAGGATTTCCACTTATTATACCTATGCAAAGATATTGGTCATTTTCAATTGGTATAATAATTCTAGGATAAACAGTATTTGTTAGAGGAGCAGCAACCGTGAACCAGGGTGAAGCAGATTTAACTGCTGATAGGTCTTTTTCTAAATTAATATAACGAAAAGTTTGTGAGGGGCCAAAATAAGAATATTCAAAAAAAATAGGGCCACCATTATGATCCACACCAATAAAAAGAGCAATAGAACTTGAGTCAAAATCAAATGAATTGACAAAATTTCCCAAACTATCGTAAGCAATTAGAACATTGCTCGTTTGTGTACCATTATAGGTTTGAAAATTTAGAGAGTCAAAACTATAAGTGCCATTCAAATCGGATAGATAAAGATACATGTGATCTTTTCTGTTTCCGTACCCATGAACAGAATTTCCTATTCCCAATGGAGCATTTGTATAATTTACTGGTTTTAGATCCAACAAACTAAAGTCAGGTGCGTAGTGAAATCGGTAGGGTTTATTAGCTATAGTATCCTTGCCACCCACTACATAGTCTCCAGACACTTCCATTATAAGCAATGAATGCCCATTATTAAAAGTTGTAATTCCACTTCCCCTATTGCTTCCAGGAGCATTAATATCTTTAGGGTAGTCATACCACAGTAAAGAATTTTGTCCTAAAATATTGGATGCATAAACCATGGCCAATAAACAAAAGATAAAGGTTTTCTTCAACATAGAAATTTAATTAAATCATTACAATTTTAATGAACAAGGTTAAATGTTTCAAGCCTCCACTTCATGAATTCAATATAAAAATACTAAATTTTTTCTTTAATAGTGAAAAATGTCCATACATTATAAACAAGTTTTAAACGAAAGTATTTATCTCCATGCATTGATAAAAAATAAAGGGTCGCTATAGAGCAACCCTTTACATTTATTTCCTTAGTGCTTTATCTCAAAGTCAATGAATTTACAGCCGATAAGTATCCATCAATATAAATTTCGATCATATAAGTTCCCGATGTGAAAACACGATCTTCTTCGGTCCAGTCGATGCAAATGGATTCTTTTTCGTTTTTGTATTCGATGGTTTTTGAGGTGGTGAATAATAAATCTTCGTTCGTATCTGCTTTCTTAAAACTATTGCTTCCTTCAGTTCTGTTCCCAACAATTTTTCCGCCTGGCTCAATGATGCGCATGTACACGGTTTTCTCACCTGTACGAGCAATTTTATTTTCTAAAACAGTAAAGCAAGATTCGATTTTATTGGTTCGTTTTGCCATCGCTGTGGTAGTGAACTTGTCATTATTTCTTTTCTTGTAACTCGTAACAACAAGGTATTCCGATTTTAAAACGGAAGCGGTAGAAACGGTGTTTTCTAAATTTTTAGTGAGCATTTCAACCGTACCAGTCAATTCATTTTTCTCCTTTTTCAAGGTCTCGTTTTCTACTAATAATGCATCGATACGCTCCAAATATTCGTCGCGCATTTTTTTCAATTCCTGCATTTCAGCTTGTAATTGTTTGTTCAATTTTGAAGAGTTCTTCTCATTCTTCATCAGTTTAGCAATTTTCGCCTTTTGCTCGTCCACTTTTGAATTTGCCTCTAATAATAAACTGTCGAGACGAGAATTAATTCCTTTGTACTGATTTAACTCCGTGTAGGTATCGTTTAACTCTTTCTCAATGTCGAGATTCGCAGTGATAAGTCCTTCTTTTTCGACGCGATGACTTTCTGCCATATCCGTTTTACTCGAAAATAACCAAGCGTTGAGTCCGAGCGAAGCAATTAATAATATTATTAAAATTTTATTAGTATTGTTTCCTTTTGATGGTTGTTCGTTCATGATGTTGTGTTTTATAGGTTAAATGAATTCTTGATTTATAGAGTAAAATATAGTTAATTTGAATTTTTAGAACAATTAAATCAGTTGATCAAAATGGAAACCTTGCCAATGGCGTAATTTCTTGACCACAAAAATCATTATTTAGATATTTATAATATCCATAAACCGCTATCATACCTGCATTATCTGTACAATATTCAAACGAAGGTATATGAATTTTCCAATTGTTTTGCATTCCCAATGCTAATAATGTTTCTCGAAGCGAGGAATTAGCAGATACTCCGCCGGCTAACGCGATTTCAGTTATTCCGGTTTGTTGGATGGCAGCTTGCAATTTTTCCATGAGAATGCTTACAATCGTGAATTGGACACTTGCGCATACATCAGCCATTTTATCTCCTGGAAAGTTGGGATCTTTTTGCTTTTCTTTTTGTAAAAAATACAGAACGGCGGTTTTCAATCCACTGAAGCTAAAGTTAAGGTCTGGGGCATGGGGATGAGGGAATTTATAGGCTTTGGGATTTCCAGTTCTGGCCATCTTATCGAGCATCGGTCCGCCGGGATATTCTAGACCCAACATTTTAGCCACCTTATCAAATGCCTCTCCAGCGGCATCATCGATGGTTTGTCCTAGTATTTTCATTTCTAAAAACCCATCTACCTGAACCAATTGAGTATGCCCACCCGAAACCGTTAAGCAGAGGAAAGGAAAATTGGGTTTTCGCAATTCCTCTCCTTCTGAATGTGCAAAATTGGCAATAATATGAGCCTGCATATGGTTTACTTCTATGAGGGGAATATGAAGAGATAAAGCCATGGCTTTGGCAAAGGATGTTCCTACGAGTAAGGAGCCAATCAACCCTGGACCACGTGTAAAAGCGATGGCATTAAGAGTAGATTTTGATATTTTTGCTTCTTGAATGGCCGCTTCAACCACAGGTATAATTTGCTGCTGATGCGCTCTCGAAGCTAGCTCAGGAACTACCCCGCCGTATTGAGCATGTACGATTTGCGTATGAACTACGTTGGATAAAATAACCCCATCTTTAGAAATGGATGCTGCCGTTTCATCACAAGAGGATTCAATTCCGAGTATATACACATTGCTATTGTTCATAATACATTCACAAAGATAAACTATCATTACCAATATGTTATAGTTTGGTACATTCGATAAAATACACCCAAAAATCAAGGAATTATCCGTCGCTTTAGAAACATACTAATTGTTGTACTTAGTCTTATCCTATTATTTTCTATAGGATTAAGGCTAATATTAAAAGTACCTAATGTTCAAACATGGCTGGTGCAAAAGACGGCTGCCTACCTCAGTGCTGAATTAAATGTAAGGGTGGAAGTGTCGAAAGTCGACATCCAACTTTTTAGAAAAGTCATTTTAAAGGATGTTTTTATTCAAGATCAACAATTAGATACATTGGTTTTTATTCCTTCTTTAGATGTGAGCATCGGTCGTTTTCATTTTAAGGAAAAGCAATTTGTTTTGTCTGAATTGAGTTTGAATGGTGCGCGAATCGGCATTAAGCATTACAAAGAGCCTCGCGAGTACAACATGCAATTTTTAATTGATTATTTTTCTTCTGCAGAAAAGGATACCACGCAATCCGATCCTTGGAAGGTGAAAGCTAAAAAAATAGTTCTCAAAGATTGCTATTTAACTTATCAGGATTTAAAGTATAATGATGTCGATCATGGTATTGATTGGGAAGACATCAGCCTTAAAAAATTAAATCTTGAAATTGAAGATTTGATTCCTGATGGTGATACGCTTCATTTTGATTTGAGAAATATTTCTTTCATTGAGAAGAGTGGATTTAAAATAAATCAGTTTTCGACACATGGTCGTATTCAACCCGGACAAATGGCATTTTCGAATTTAAAGGCTAAAACGGACAAAAGTGAATTGAATGCGAATGTTACTTTTGATTTTAATTCCTTGGACGATTTTGAAAATTTTATTTCGGATGTAAAATGGAAAGGTGATTTTCAAAAGTCGAAAGTTGACTTTTATGATCTTTCGTTTTTTGCAAAGGAATTAACTCATATCAATCGCCATATCGATATTCAAGGTGATTTCGCTGGTACTGTAGATCGTTTTAAGGGTAAGAATGTGTTGATAAGTTATGGAAAGGATACTTACTTAAAAGGAAAGGTGAGTATGACGGGATTGCCCGATTTTTTTGAAACCTATATTGAAGTGAACGTAGAGGAATTAAGTTTTAGTAAGCGTGATATTGAAACGATTCCATTATATCCTTTCGATAGTTTGAAAATGGTGAGTATCCCTGATCAAATGGCCACCTTAGGGAAAGTAAAATTTAAAGGAAACTTCAATGGATTTTATAATGATTTTGTTGCGTACGGAAACATCAATACAGACCTTGGATTTATTAGTTCCGATTTAAACCTAAAACTAGGATCTGTTGACAAGCAAACCACTTATAAAGGCAATTTGCGATTAAATAATTTTGATGTGGGCACCTTTGCGGGTGTTTCAGATATTTTAGGAAAGATAACACTCAAGACCAAAGTAGAAGGTAGAGGTTTTGACATGAAAAATATTAATGCCAATATAGAAGGAGATATTTCGAGTTTAGAATTTTATAAATACAATTATTCAAATATTAATTTGAATGGTCATTTCGAAAATAAATTATTCACAGGAGAATTATTAGCGAATGATCCCCATTTAAATATGGATTTCGAAGGGAGTATTGATTTTACAAAAGACTTGCCCGCATTTAATTTCAATTCTTCCGTTCGCAAGATGGATCTGACTACATTAAATTTGTTAGACAGGAAAGCGGATGCCTCAATTAAAGCAGAGTTGAATATTAGTTTTGTAGGAAGTACTATTGATAATGCACAAGGTACTATTGAGGCTCGTGATTTGGTTTATACTGAAGGGGATAAAACCATAAATGCCGATCAAGTTTTTTTTGAATCCAAATTAGGGGAGTGGCGAGAGTTTTCTTTGATTTCTGATTTTGCGGATGCAACCATTTCAGGAGATTATAGTTTTTCACTACTACCACAAACGATTCGACATTTTGTGGCTACCTACTTGCCCGCTTTGTTAGAAGAAAATAGCGTGCGTCCCGTAGCACAGGTGATCAATTTTAAAGCGGTATTGAAAAAAACAGATGAGATTACACAGATGTTTGTTCCCGAATTAATAATTGCACCCGGTACCAGCTTGGAGGGAATTATTAATACAACATTAAATCAAGTATCGCTTAAAGTGAAGTCGGAGGCGTTTGATTTTGTTCCTCTGAAGTTTGATGATGTTACCGTAGAAGGACAAACCAATGGATTGAATTTTGAATTTGAAAGTTCATTCGGTGAAATTTTCTTTAGTGATAGTGTAAAGTTAAAGTCAGTAGATTTTAAAGGGTTTACCAATAAAGATACTGCGAGTGTCTTGGTTCGTTTTAGTGGACAAGATTCGTTGGCCGACAAAGCTTCGGGTTATATTAATGCAGGATTTTTGAAGACAGGGTACACGGTGATAAAGCTTATTCCTGAGCAGCTCGTATTAAATGGAAAGAGTTGGGAACTGAATGAGTCAAATTACATCTTAGCCGACAGCACCGGTTTCTTGTTAAGTGATTTTAATTTTACAAGTGATAGTCAAAAAATTGCTTTGAACGGGATTGCTGGTCTTGATACTACTGCAAAATTAACACTTGAGTTTACCAATTTCGAAGCAAGTCAAGCCAATGATTTTTTAAGTGTGTATGACGTACAAGTTGGAGGAGTTATGAATGGTTCGGCTCAGTTAGTCGGCCTGCTCGGTAAGCCTGCGGTGAATTCAAATATGAAAATTGAAAATATGAGATGGTTTTCCGATACATTAGGGAATGCAGAGTTTATAACGGATTGGGATAGTCGAGAACAGAAAATAAAAGTGAATGGATCCGTTACGAATGGTGGAGATAAGAATATTTTAATTGAAGGAACTTATCAAATCAAAGAAAAAGATGATGAGTTAGATTTTACGGCGAAGCTGAACAAAACGTATGTGCATTCTTTTAACCATTATTTAGATGGTTTAGCTTCTGATATTGGTGGAATTGCTAGTGGTGAAATCTTTTTGAAAGGAACGGTGAAGAAACCTGAATTAACTGGTAAAGTTTATTTGCAAAAAATAGGATTTAAATTAGATTATTTAAATACGAATTATACTTTTTCTACCGAAGTAGATATTTTGAAAGACCGATTTAAGTTTAAAAATATATCCATGTATGATGTGAAAGGAAATCAGTTGCTTGTTAATGGTATGATTAGGCATGATCATTTGAAAAACTTTTATTTTGATATCGATATTAAAGCCAATAAAGCACAAGTATTGAATACAGGTCCGGCAAATAATGATTTGTATTATGGAACAGCATACGCCAGTGGTAACGTTAGCATCAGCGGATACCTAGATTATATGATCATGGATATTGGTTTGAAAACAGAAAGGGGAACTAAAATAAATATTCCACTCAGTAATCCAGATGAATTAAGTAAGAGTGGATTCATCAATTTCATTAATAAAAGTGCAGATACAATTAATCTAGAAAAGGAAGTAGATTTTTCAGGAATTGAAATGAACATGGTTTTTGATGTTACCCAAGATGCTGAAATGTTTTTAATTTTTGATTCTAAAATAGGAGATGTTATACAAGGAAGAGGAGATGGAACCATTACCATGACCTTAAGTCCATCGGAAGATTTAAAAATGTATGGTAATTATAAAATTGCTGAAGGGAAATATTTGTTCACGATGCAAAATATTATTAACAAACCATTCTATATTTTAGAAGGTGGATTTATCGATTGGCAAGGGGCGCCGTATGATGCCATCGTGGATATTGAAGCAAGTTATAAGCTTCGCGCCACATTGTATGATTTGTTTCAAGATAGTAGTTTTAGAAAATTAGTGCCTGTTGAGTTGAACCTTCATTTGACAGAAAAACTTTTTAATCCAAATATTACTTTTAATATTAAAGTGCTGAACGTTGATCCTACCATTGAAAATCAAGTAAAACGATTGATCAACACCGAAGAGGAAAAGTACCGCCAAGCCGTTTCTTTAATTGTGATGCGACGATTTACATCACCCAGTGAATTGTCGAATCGAGCTATTGTGAATACATCATCAGTAGTAGGAGTTAATGCTTATGAAATGTTAAGTAATCAACTCAGCAATTGGGCATCACAAATAAGCAAACAGGTTAACGTTGGCGTGAATTATCGACCTGGTGATGCATTGACCAGTGAAGAATTGGAAGTAGCCTTATCTACAAGTCTCTTTAATGACCGTGTTACCATTGATGGTAACGTAGGTGTTGCCAATTCCACAACGGCTACCGCCAATCAAAACACTTCAAACTTAGTAGGAGATTTTGCTGTAGAGGTAAAAGCGAATAAGGAAGGAAATGTTCGATTGAAAGCTTTTAATCGATCTAATAATAATTCACTGATAAATAATATCAATTCTCCTTATACACAAGGAGTCGGAGTTTTTTATAGTATTGAGTTTAACAATTTTTCTGAATTGTCTAAGAAATTTCGAGATATGTTTAGACCGAAGTCGAAGAAAAAATTAGTCCCAGAAAAGACAATTGATTCGACACCAATTATCAATTAAAATTTTTTTGTAGCGTGGGGGAGATTCGAACTCCCGACCTCAGCATTATGAGTGCTGCGCTCTAACCGACTGAGCTACCACGCCATATAATTAATCCCCTTTTTTAGAGGACCCTTAAGGGAGCGCAAAGGTATCAAAAAATGATATTTTAAGGCCTAAAATCGTAAAATTTGATATGTCGTTGATTAGTAGTGAATTAATTATATCATGAAATGTTGCATATTAAAAAAGTATACCGTTCCTTTGATAATATAAGTAAGAGATACTCTTGATCTCGCCCTAAATCATCAGCGCTTGACCAAGTTTTTTTTTGTAATATCAAAAATTGATGTATCTTAATCCTTGAATTCTTTAATGAGTTATAGACTGAAAAAACAGAATAGTTATGTATAAAAAATTACCAATCGAACGCTACTCATTCCTCGTAATTTTTTTGTTGATGTGTACGCAAGTTGCGAATGCGCAAATGAACTACTCTTTTCAGCAAACTACTGAGGTATTTACTCCAATAACAGGAGGAACCATAGTAGCAACGGCTAGTGGAATTCCTTTGGCAAATGATTCGGCCCTTGATAGCAGAGTTTATACTTTAACAGCCGGAACCATCCCATTTTCATTTTATTTTAACGGTTCAAGTTATAATGCACTATCTATTTCAAGCAATGGATTTTTAACTTTAAGTGGAGCTCCTTCAACTACCAATGTTAATCCTATAGGATCAACTGCTATCGGTGGAGCTTCCAATGGTTATTTTGGTGCGGTGGTCCCATTCGGTCGTGATTTAATTGGACATTTCAAAAATGTAGTTTCTGGTGACCCCGATACCATTGCGCAAATTCGTTACCAAGTTCTTGGTGTTTCTCCAAATAGAAAGTTTGTGGTACAATGGAGAAACTTTCGACCTAGTGGAACCAATCTGATTCCAAATATGACTATTCAAGCTCGATTGTTGGAAGGAAGTGGAATTATTGAATACATCTATGGTGATTTTTCAGGCGCAACTTGGACAAGCAGTTCAACCCAAGTAGGTTTAAGAGGAACTAATAATACCATTTATACAAATAGATTATTAGCTGCTAGTCAGCCGTGGACGAGTACAAGTGCAGGAATTAGTAATGTTTCTGCAGTTGCTTATGCCTCCGCATTCCTTCCTGCAAATGGTACCGTCTTTCGTTACATTCCAGCTTGCCCTGCACCTTCAAGTTTATCTATTCTTGATTTAGTTGCTACCTCAGTTAAATTGAGATGGAATTCTGGCTCTGGTGTTGGTTCTTTCCCTGGATCAAATTATACCGTAGAGTGGGGCTTACAGGGATTTGTTCAAGGTACAGGTACGATCGTGAACACAAATGATACGTTTCTTCTGCTTTCAGGATTAACATCTGGTTTAAGTTATCAATATTATGTCCGAAGAAATTGTACACCTAGTGGTAATGGTATTTCAACTTATGCAGGACCGAAAGCATTTACTACTGGATTACCTGCTGAGGATTGCTCTTTAGCACCAACAGTATCCGTTGCTGCAAATATTGGAACTTGTGTTTCTACAACCGTTTCAAGTGGATCTTCACAAAATGGTCCCAATGCTATTTGTTCTGATGCACTGGGTGGTAATTTTCCCGACGATGATAAGTGGTATAAGTTTGTAGCACCTGGAAATGGAAAGAAGATTATTGTATCCACCACGGCTGGAAGTGTTAATGATTGGGTGATGGAAGTGTGGAATAATTGTCCTACGTCCGGCGGATTGTCGATAAAATGTAGTGATGATGTTGTTGGAGGAATGCCCCAAATAACATTGTGTCAAAATGAATATACGCCTGGTCAAACCTACTATATTCGAGCGTGGACTTATAGCTTAACTGCAAATGGAAATATGACCTTATGTGTTTACGAAGATGCTCCCTGTCCTATTCCACCTTCATACGATGATTGTGAAAGTGCAGCAGTTTTTCCAATCAATGCCGTGTTATTATGCCCAGGAAATGAAATGACTTTTTCTACTCTGTTTGCAACACCAACTGGAGTGGGTGGTACTTTTGGTGCAGCCCCATCTTGTGATGGAACTTCGGGTTTGAATGATGTTTTTCTTTCGTTTAATACAGGTTCTACTGGAAATTTTAATTTAACATTTACTAAGCTAACTGCAACTGATTTAAGAGCACAGCTTTTATTTGAGTGCGGAAGTGGTGGATTTGAAATTGCATGCTGGAGTCCAGCCGAAGGAACTCATTCTATTACTGGATTAAATCCATCAGCAAATTATGTTCTACGTGTATGGTCAGCAGTTGGTCAAAGTGGAACATTTTCAGTATGCGCTTCTGATGCATGCGATGATCCTACAGCTACTATTTCGGGTTCTTCAACCATTTGCACAACAGGAGTTGCTCAGTTAAGAGTCGATCTTGTTGGCGTTCCGCCTTGGACGGTAGTGTATTCAGATGGTGTTACAAATTTCAATTTTACAACTTCAATAACTCCTTACTTTATTTCTGTATCTCCTATTGTAACTACATTTTACAACCTTGTTTCAGTAAATAGCGCAATTTGTTCAGGTACTGTAGGAGGTGTGTCGAGTGTAAATGTAGTACAACCTCCAACCGTAACTTTAGCATCTTTCCCAAGCCCCGTTTGTTCAAATGTAATATATACCTTGAGTGGAGGATCTCCAGTAGGAGGAGTTTATTCAGGAATAGGTGTGTCGGGAAGTCAATTTAATGCCAGTATTGCTGGAGTAGGTACTCATAATATAACTTACACTTATGGTATCGGAAATGGATGTCAACGTTCAGCTACCAAGCCAATCAGTGTAATTAGTAGTCCGGTAATTACGGCGCTCAATCCAACGGTATCGCAAGTAGGTACCACCATTACCATTTCAGGTACTGGATTTTCAAATATTAACGATGTGAAGTTTAATACTACTTCTGCGGTTACTTACAATGTGGTAAACACAACTTCCATAACAGCGGTAGTTCCAGTTGGGGCAACTACTGGATTCATAACAGTTTACAGAACCAATGGGTGCGTTGCCCAAAGTCCAATGACATTTGGTGTTGGTAACCCTCCTGGATTAACATTGAATATTAAAGCCTATGTTGAAGGATATTATATTGGTGGAGGCTTGATGAATGCTGTGGTGGATCCAAGCACTCTTCCCACAAAAGCCGATACCATGAAATTGGAGTTACACAACCCAACTTCACCCTATGGACTTGTTTTAACGCGATCCGCTCTGTCTAATACTGATGGAACATTCTCAGTATCAATACCTGGTGCTCAAGCAAACAGTTCTTATTATTTGGTGATAAAAGGAAGAAATAGCATCGAAACGTGGAGTAAAAATCCAGTTTTATTATTATCAGGGAATAACCTCTATAATTTTTCACTTAGCAGTAGTCCACTGTTAAGAGTAAATAATAGTGGAAATTCAGGCGCTTCCGATACGCAATTTAATTCTAACTTGGTAAAACCTGAACATCCAGAATAATAACAGTTTTACCAAAGAAATTACATAGTTCGCTTTATTTATAAAAGATTTCACCGTACATTTATTGTATTCGGAGGGTTCTTTGGTATCTTTGAAAGAGGGGTACTATTTCTAAGAATAGTTCAATTCACGCACACACACACACAAACAAAACATAAAACAAAACACAATGAAGCATCGTTTTACATTCAAGAAGCAGCCAATTATCATAGTAATGCTGCTCATATCGTCATTTATTGTAAATGCGCAAGTGAGCGTTTACAATTTTACTCAATCTACAGGAACTTACACTGCCATTACAGGTGGTGGAGTAATTGCAACTGCTACGGGAACTACTGGTGCAGCATCCTTAGATGATGTAATTTATAATATTCCTGATGGAACCATCCCTTTTAGTTTTAATTATGATAATAATAATTATACGGGATGTAAAGTAAGTACGAACGGTTTTATCACTTTCGGAACTACCTTTCCATCTGCTACAGGAACAACCACTGGGTATACACCTATATCAGCTACTACCGCTTATATGGGAACTGCTTCTCCGTTAGGTCGTAACTTGAATGCATATTTTTTTACCGGAGTGCCTTCTCAAACTGGAGAAATTAGATATCAAATATTAGGTACAACTCCAAATAGAACCTTTGTAGTACAATGGAAAAATTTTAAAACTTTCAATACAAGTGGTACCACTTTTGGACCAGTTTTAAATTTCCAAGTTCGATTAAGCGAAACTTCTAATGCTATTGAGTTTGTTTATAATTGCAATGGAGCTTTTGCAAGCAGTACTTGTCAAGTTGGTTTGAGAGGTGCAAATAATGGATTCCCTACTAATGTAAATAATCGTGAAGTGATAAGTGGAACAAGTACATGGATTTCTTCAACGAATGGTACTTCTAACGCCGCTACTTGCACTTTCTCTGGTTCTTTATTGCCACCTGCAGGTTTAACTTACCGATTTGCTCCTGCTCTTTGTGCCGCTCCTCAAAATGCTTCTTATTCTAATAGTACACAAACATCTTCGACACTTAATTGGACCGTTCTTGGCGGTGGTACGACTTTTAATGTAGAATATGGCGCACCTGGATTTACTCCAGGTACAGGAACTCAATTAAATGGTGTAAACTCAGGAGTTCAAATTAATGGTTTATCTGCGAATTCAACCTATAACTATTATGTTTATCAAACTTGTGGTATCAATGGAAATAGCCCAGTAGTGGGGCCTGTTGTTTTTAAGACAGGTACTATTGGTGAAGAATGTAGTACGGCTCCATTAATTAGTGTCGCGAACAATTTAGGCGCTTGTAATTATACAACGGTAACTTCTGGAGTATCATCAAATGGTCCCAATGCGATTTGTTCTGATATAAATGGAAACGGTGCAAATGATGATACATGGTTTAAGTTTGTGGCACCAACTGGTGGAAATAAGTTAGTGTTAACTACTACCGCTGGTACTGTGAACGATTGGGTGATGGAAGTATGGAATGGATGTCCAGGTGGAAATTCGATCATGATGAAATGTGCGGATGATGTGAATGGAGCCATGCCTGAAATTTCTCTTTGTCAAAATGAATATGTAGCTGGTCAAACTTATTATATTCGTATTTGGACGTATAGCCCAACCACTACTGGTACAGCTAGTCTTTGTGTTTATAAAACAACTGCATGTCCATTACCTCCTATAAATGACGAGTGTATTTCTGCAGTTCGTTTAACAGTTGGAGCTCCTCTTTCATGTCCTACATCTGCTTTAACTTTTTCAAATTCTTTCGCCACACCCAGTGGTGACGGAGCAACATGTGATACAGGAACAAAAAGGGATGTATGGTTTGTATTTAATACAGGCAATCTTGATAATATAGTAATGACTATTTCAAAGGGCACTGCCACTACCTTAAAAGCTCAATTGCTATTTGAATGTGGAGGATTTGAGATCAACTGTTATTCTCCTGCAAATGGAACGTATGTGTTTAGTGGATTGAACCCGCAAGCAGATTATATCATTCGCGTTTGGTCGGATACATTGACCAGTGGAACTTTTAATATTTGTTTAGCGGATCAGTGTGCAAATCCAACCGCAACATTTTCTTCAAATCAAGCAATTTGTAATGGGAATACGGCAACTGTACCAGTAACTTTTACTGGAGTTGCGCCTTATACGTTTACGTATAAAAACAATACTACTAACACAAATTTCAATGTTACAACTTCTCAGAATCCTTATCAATTGTTGTTGAGTCCAACTGCTACAACTTCTTACTCTATGGTGAGTATGAGTGATGCTGCATGTAGTGGAACAGCTACTAATTCTATAACGATAACAGTCGTTAACCAACAAACAGTTTCATTAAATCCTTTTAATGCTGTATGTGTAACTGATCCAAACCAAACATTAACAGGAGGGTCACCTGCTGGAGGTGTTTATAGTGGAGTGGGAGTAAGTGCTGGACAATTTGACCCTTCAGTAGGAACTCAAACCATAACGTATACAGTAACATTTGCTCCAGGATGTGTGGGTTCATCTTCAGAAGTATTTCAAGTAAATCAATTGCCTGTTGTGGTGTTTAATGCTCTTGGAAATATTTGTTTAACTACAGCTCCTTTTACGTTGAATACCGCTACACCTGCTGGTGGAGTTTATTCTGGACAAGGAGTGAGCAATAATATCTTTAATCCTGCTGCGGCTGGATTAGGAACAAAAGTATTAACCTATACTTATACAGGTCCAGGTGGATGTGTGGTTTCTGATACTGCTTTAGTAAATGTGGTTAATTGTTCTGGATGTACTACACCTCCATTTGCAAATGCAGGTATTAATGTTACTTCATGTACAACGGGAGCAGTTCAATTAGCGGGATCAATTTCGGGAAGTGCGAGCTCTGCTTTCTGGAGTGGAAATGGATCTGGAGGATTTTCGCCGAATGTAAATACTTTAAATGCGAGTTATAATCCTTCAGCACAAGATTTAGTTAACGGACAAGTCAGATTAATTTTAACGACGAATGATCCAGATGGAGCAGGACCTTGCGTTGCTCATAAGGATACGGTATTTATTTTCTTCTCAAGTGCAGTAATTCCACAAGTAATATCTGGTACAACCGGTGTATGTCGACCAGTAAATGGCTATGTATTCTCTGTGCCATCACAAGCAGGAGTAACTTATTTATGGACTGTCCCTACCAATGTGGTTATTGCTAGCGGTCAAGGAACAAATAGTATTTCTGCGAATTGGCCAAGTAATGGTCAAGCAGGTAATGTTTGTGTTACCATTTCATCAGGTTGTGGTTCATTTACTGTTTGTACGAATGTAAAATTGAGAACAACTGTTCCAGGAACTATCGGTACAATTGCAGGACAGACTTCTGCTTGTAGAAATGAAATATTTACTTATTCTATAACCGCTATTGGAAGTGCCGATTATTATATCTGGACACCACCAATCGGATCTACTATAAATGGTTCGAGTGCATCGTTTCAAACAACAAACACTTCAGTAGTTGTGGTTTTTGGTGCTGCTTATAACGGCGATACCCTTCGTGTGAAAGGAGGAAATTGTGTTGGAGTAGGTGCTGAAACGAAATTGCGAATTAACAGAAGAACTACAGCTCCTGGAACTCCATCTGCTATTACAGGAAACAAAGCGGGTGTTTGTAGCTCAACTCAAGTTTATTCAATTAAACCTACTGCTGGCGCTACTAGCTATCGTTGGTCTTGTTCTTTGGCGGGTGTTTTAATTAATGGATTGCCTTCACCGATAATCATTCCAGATACAATCGTTACCGTTACATGGCCTAGTTTCACTGCCGCAACAACATTGTCAGTAGCAGCTAAAAATGCTTGTGCTACTGGTACAGCCCGAACTTTAACAATTAATTCTAAGCCCGCAACTCCAGCTGCTATTTTTGGTCCAGATACCGTTTGTATTGGTAGCGCTGCAAGTTATTCGATAGATCCATTATATGGAGCATCATCGTATATCTGGACAGTGCCAAGTACAGTATCCATTCAAAGCGGTCAGGGTACAACGGCTGTCACGGTTAAGTTTAATTCCACTGCAGGAACAAAGGCGATAAAGGCAAAAGGAACGAATGCTTGTGGAACGGGGGCTAATAAAACTAAAAATGTAATTGCTGTCAACTGCCCTCGTTTTGGTGAAGCGACTTCTATGAACGAATTAGGAATGGAAGCTTATCCAAATCCGACGAGTAGTTTGTTGAATGTTTCTTTTACAGCTCCTAAAAACGAAAACTACAGAATGATGTTGGTTGATTTAATGGGAAGAATGATAAAGGATGAAAGCTTTGCTGCGGAAGAAGGATTAAATCAATTGAAATGGGATATGTCTTCTTATTTATCGGGAACTTACATCTTGATCGCTCAAAGTGAAAATAGCAAAGCTCAAATGAGAATTGTGGTTGAATAATATTCTTATTGTGATATCAATAAAAAATGCCTCAGGTTCC
>JANOPQ010000125.1:0-4785 GCA_031421935.1 Bacteroidota bacterium
AAGAATGATGAATAAGTGGAAAAATAATCCCAAATTATTTTTGTCTCGATTTTATCAAGAACTATCTTGGCTCACTAAAATGAACTACTCAAATTTTATTGAACTTTCCTTCCTGAAAATGACTTTTTAAGGATAGACTAAATATCTAAAATCAAGAATCAAATAAGTATTTGTAAATGCTTGTATTCGCTTATTTACGAGTAAGTAAAATATTATTATGAGGTTTGCAAAAAAAAAATGAATTTCAGAAATCTCAATGTTTGGCAACTTAGTTTACAACTTGTTGAACAAATTTATTTATTGACCGTTAAATTCCCACACGAAGAAAAATATGGTCTAACGAGTCAAATAAGACGTTCCTCCATTTCTATCCCATCAAATATTGCTGAAGGCAGTTCACGAAAATCTCAAAAGGAATTTGCACATTTTTTATCCATCGCAATTGGCTCTAGTTTCGAACTTGAAACTCAGCTCATAATTGCAAATAAAGTTAAATTAATAGAACAGAGTGATTTTTCAACAATTACTCAGATGTTAAATCAAATTCAAGCTATGCTTCATGCTTACAAGAAAAAGATAATTCAATCTACTCCTAGTTAGTTATTACTAGTTAGCTTCGGCATTAGAGAATTTGACTTTAAGACTGAAGATATCGATTGAAAATCGAAAAAAATCCAACAACTAAAAACTAACAACCAACAACTACCCATTCGAGCGAATTGCTTCTACTGGATCAAGGCGGGCGGCAGTAGCTGCGGGGAACAATCCGCTAACGATTCCAATGATGGCAGAAATACTAAGTCCTAATATGGCATTCCCTGTTGTCAATGCAAAATCAAAATCATAAAATCCCGCGATGATGGTGGTAAGATAAACGAGAAGTAGTCCAAGTATTCCTCCAAACAAACAAAGGATAATAGATTCTGTTAAAAATTGAACGAGTATAAAATAATTTTTTGCACCTAATGATTTTTGGATGCCAATGATTGGTGTGCGTTCACGCACAGATACGAACATAATATTTGCAATTCCGAATCCACCTACTAAAATGCTAAAGCCACCGATGATTCCGCCTACTATCGAAAGCATTCCAAAAAGTTGACCTACTTGTGCCGATAATAATTTCGTTTCATTTAATGCAAAATTATCATCTTCAATAGGACGCAAGCGTCGAATACTTCTCATATTACCACGCAACTCATCCATCAACTCTTGATTTGAAACATATGGTTTAGCTTGAACCATAATCATAGGTCCTGAACGTTCTGTTTTAATATCAATAAATTTTCTACCGTAGTTTACAGGCAACACAATGGAATTATCTTTTGAATTACCAATGATACTTGTGCCTTCTTTCGTAAATACTCCAACCACCTTTGTCTTTCTTCCTTTCACAGCAATAGTCTTATCCATAGCTGAGCGCCCTGGAAAAAGATTAGCGGCTACATCAAAGCCAATAATGGCAACAGGATATCCACCGTAAGATTCAGACTCTGTAAAATAACGTCCTTCGGATAAATCAAATCCCGAAATTCGATGATAGTCGTGCGATACTAAATTTATGTCCACACCCTCAACATTGTTCCCCTCCCACTTTATAGTTTGATTACCAAGATAAGCTATAAAGCACATTTCATCTGCCAAGGATGTTCGATCTTTTAATTGATCCAACTCATCAATAGTAGGAGTTGGACGCTGCCAATATTTCCACCAAGGGTAATCTCCACCAAAAGCCCATGGCCATTTTTGAACATAAATCACATTATTACCTAATTTCTCGACACTCCCTTTTACACTGCTCTCCATACTATCCACGGCTGTAAAAACAGTGATGATGGCAAAAATACCAATGGTGACTCCTAACAAAGAAAGAAAAGTGCGTAACTTATTTACGACCAAAGCATACCAAGCCATGCTGATGCTTTCTTTAATGAGTCGAAGGAGTAACATTATCTATTAGATGAGTTTAAGAATTCTTATATAAATGACATTCGCCGTAAGTAAAAGAATTCGTCGCTAATTTAAGCGAAGCAAACGGGATATCGAGTTTCTAATCGCTCAAAAGGATTTTTTTTTTGCTTAAGCGTATGGAATTTGCTTTTGCGTTACATCTCTCCCCAAAAATTATAAATATGCTTACTTACCTCCGCTCAGGGCTGCTGGCAGCCCTCCAATCCTTTCCTAAGGATGCCCGTCATTATCAAATAAGCTTCTTACTCATCTTTCTTTTCACAGGCATTTTCAGTTTAAAATGGCCAATTGATCCTCCGCAAATTTTCCTAACATTTTTAGTTGCTTTAGGCGTTCAAAGTTTTGGTATTTACTTTCTTAAACTTCCAATTTCCTCTTTAAAAAGTTCTTTTATCTCTTCTCTTAGTCTTTGTTTACTTTTTAGATGTGATCAATATATCATTATTGGGTTGGCTGCTTTTATTTCCATTGCTTCTAAATTTATTTTTCGTGCTCAAGACAAGCATTTTTTCAATCCAGCCAATATTGGAATTTGTGCAACGATGTTATTCACCGGACAAGGATGGATTTCGCCCGGACAATGGGGCAGCGATGGACTATGGCTTTTCGTAGTTGGAATTTTAGGTTTTTTAGTAGTGACAAAAGCCAACCGTTTGGAATTAGCGATCAGTTTTTTGGTGGGATATGGTGGTGCGCAAATTATTAGAATGTATTTTTATCAAGGATGGCCTGCTGATGCATTAACTCATTTATTTACCAATGGAGCGCTTTTACTCTTTACTTTTTTCATGATTACAGATCCGGCATCTACTCCCAAACATAAAACAGTTCGCATTATTTGGGCATTAGCAGTCGGACTCCTCGCCTTCTATTTACAAACTTACAAATGGGTGAATGGTTCACCGATATGGGCATTGTTCCTATTATCTCCACTCACACCCCTTCTCGATTACCTATTTAAAGGAGAGAAATTTCATTGGACAAAACCTATTCATGACACTTCCTCATCGCAACTCTTCGCGAAGACTCGCGACTATCATCCATCCATAAAATAAATCTTAATAAAAATAAAATGAAAAACATCCTTCTAATTTCTGTGCTGGTGTTGATGACAACACTTCAGGCAGATGCATTCTGCGGCTTCTATGTAGCAAGAGCCGACGCAAAATTATTCAACAAAACATCACAAGTTATTTTAGTAAGAAATGGTGAGCGAACTACCATCACTATGAGTTCCGATTTCCAAGGAAACGTAAAAGATTTCGCCATGGTGATTCCAGTGCCTACTGTTTTGCAACGAGAAGATATTCGTGTTGTGAATCGAAGCATCTTCGATCAATTTGATGCTTACTCAGGACCTCGATTGGTAGAGTATCACGATCAAGCACCTTGCAATCGATACCTTTATGATGATGTTGTAATGAGTAAAACAACTACGGCGAAAAATGCAGCGGCAGAAATGAGTACGCGAGAAGAAGCAGATGAATATAAAGTAGCGGTCATTGCACGTTATACCGTTGATGAATACGATATCGAAATACTAAGTGCTAAAGAATCGGATGGATTGGAACGATGGTTGAATGATCATGGTTATAAAATTCCGGATGGAGCAAGAGAAGTATTAGAACCCTACATCAAAAGCAACATGAAATTTTTTGTAGTGAAAGTAAATTTAGAAGAACAACAACGTTTAGGAAATCAACTTTTGCGTCCCATACAAATTAGTTTTAACTCGCCTAAATTTATGCTGCCTATTCGTTTAGGCATGGCGAATGGAGAAGGGAATCAAGATATGATTATTTATGCTTTCTCTCAAAAAGGAAGAGTGGAAACAACTAATTATCGCACGGTGCAAATGCCCACAGATAAAAATGTCCCCACCTTTGTGAAAGATTATTTCGGACAATTTTATACATCATTATACAAAGAAAACATTCGCAAAGAAGGATACAATAATGTGTATTTAGAATATGCTTGGGATCTCAGCGGACAAAATCAAGTGAAGTGTGATCCTTGTCCCAGCGCACCACCGTTGTATGCAGAAATTGCTGAATCAGGAGTGAATTGGTTACAGACGAATAGAGGCAACGGATATACGGGACAGTTATATTTCACTCGACTTCACGTTACCTATAACCGAAATGATTTTCCACAAGACTTAGTTTTTCAGGAGACGAGCAACCGAGCACAATTTCAATGTCGGTACATTTTAAATCATCCTGCGCAATATGTAGAAAATTGTGCGGAGTGGGCGAACTATCAAGATGAAAAAATTCAAAGTAGGAGAAAAGAACTTCGTGAATTAGCTTCACTCACTGGATGGGATGTGAGAAGGTATCGCGACTACCCAAATTATTTCCAAGGATATCGAGCGCCACAACCTCGCGGTCAAAGAACAGGATGGATAGAAGAACCTACCATTCCTAATAACAAAAACATTTCACCGAAGCCAAAAATCATGAGTACGCCTCCTGACAAAATAGAAACTGCACAAATTAATCCAATTGAAATTTCGGATAGCATTACAACCATCTCACAAGCAGAATTTATAATTGACGAAGAGAAAGAATCGAAAAGAGAAGAAACAAAAATTCCTTTTGCGATGATTGCACTCACAGCTATTACAGGATTGTTTTTGATTCATCGGATAAAATCGTAAAGTAATTGCGTTAGAGACAATCCTTCCACTCTTTAAATCTGGAAGGATTGTTTTCTACCGCGACACCACCAATTTTTGCACATCATCTTTATAGCCATTTAACGACATTGCCAATAAGTAGGTGCCATTTTTTAAGTGGCTAGTTTCAATTTTTA
>JANOPQ010000126.1:0-9032 GCA_031421935.1 Bacteroidota bacterium
TGAAATTTGTTCCATACAGTATTATTAATTGGAAGTATGTTGTTAAACAAACCTGAATAAAGTAAGACACCTAGGGAATCTCCAACAGAACAACTTCCATTTCTCCAATTAAACGCAGCACTTTCTACAAGAAGGATGCTAGGGTTCGTCCAATCAATAGCAGCACTGTCTCCAAATGCCCAGTAATTATCTTTGTATTGCCCATACACAGATGTCCAATTACCGATTAAAGTAAAAAAAAATGCAAAACATAAAAAATAAAGTTTCCTTTTCATTTTGACATAAAGGTTTTGCTATAACTCAGAATAAAACATTATACCCTAAATTATTTTAGGGAATTGCATCTAACCCTGTAGTACTCCACTTCACAGTAGCGCACGTTACACTTTTGATTACGGGGTTCCGTTCCGACTACAGGGCAAGCTAGCTTACTTCCTCAGTTTCGTAGGTACTGATGTCGGGGCAGGAGCAAACCAGATTGCGGTCGCCGTAAGCATTGTCGACACGCTTAACGGAAGACCAAAACTTATTTCCTTTTACCCACGATGCAGGCCAAGCAGCTTCGGTGCGGCTATATGGATGCAACCACTCATCGGCAGTAACTTCTTCGGCTGTATGCGGTGCATTCACCAATACGTTATTAACTCTGTCGGCGCGACCATCTTCAATGGCGCGAATTTCTTCACGAATGGCAATCATGGCATCGCAGAAACGATCTAACTCATCTTTTGATTCGCTTTCGGTAGGTTCAACCATTAAGGTTCCTGCTACAGGGAATGCAACCGTTGGTGCATGGAATCCATAATCGATTAATCGTTTTGCAATATCGGTTACTTCAATTCCCGCAGTTTGTTTAAATGTTCTGCAATCCAAAATCATTTCATGGGCAACAAATCCATTTTTTCCTTTGTATAAAATGGGGTAATGTTCCTCCAATCTTGCTTTCATGTAGTTCGCATTGAAAATTGCATACTCAGTAGCCATTCGAACACCATCTCTTCCCAACATACGGATATAACCATAGCTGATTAATAAAATTAATGCCGATCCCCAAGGAGCCGCACTAACGGCAGTGCCTTGACGAATATCATTAACATTAACCACAGAATGATTGGAAAGATGCGGTGCTAAATGAGCAGCAACTCCAATAGGTCCCATGCCAGGTCCACCACCACCGTGGGGAATAGAAAATGTTTTATGTAAATTCAAGTGACATACATCGGCGCCAATCATACCTGGACTTGTTAATCCTACTTGCGCATTCATGTTCGCGCCATCCATGTACACTTGTCCACCGTTATCGTGAATGATTTTCGTTAACTCACGAATACCTTCTTCATATACACCATGCGTACTTGGATACGTAACCATCGCAGCTGCTAAATGATCTTTGTGCAATTCGGCTTTCTCGCGCAAATCGTTCAAATCGATATTACCATTTGCATCACATTTTACCACAACAATTTTCCATCCAGCCATAATTGCTGTCGCTGGATTTGTTCCATGTGCACTGGAAGGAATTAAAACGATGTTACGGTGACCTTGACCGTTGGCAATTAAATAACCACGAATCGCCATTAATCCAGCGTATTCACCTTGCGCTCCAGAATTAGGTTGAAGAGACACGGCAGCAAAACCAGTAATCTCACATAAATAAGCTTCCAACTCCGTTAGCATTTGTGTATATCCTTCGCGCTGATTGGCGGGTGCGAATGGATGAATGCTATTCCACAGCGGCCAACTTAGTGGCATCATTTCACTCGTAGCATTGAGTTTCATCGTACACGAACCTAAAGCAATCATCGAATAATTTAATGAGAGATCCTTACTTTCCAACAAACGGATATAACGCATCATATCTGTTTCACTTCGGTACTTATTAAAAACGATATTGGTTAAGTAGGGCGTTTTACGAGCTAAAGTTAAATCATCACTAATGATCGGTTTCAAAGTAGGATCGGCTCCATTTCTTTTATAATCGAATCCAGCAGCCTTAGCAAAAATATAAATGATCTCAGTAACGTCATCATGTAAGGTCGTCTCATCAAAATTAATGATGATGCGTCCTGATTTTTCACAGCGGAAATTCATGCTTGCATCTTCCGCTAACTTTTGAATCGCTGGCATTTTATCGCCTGCATCAATAGCTACTGTATCAAAAAACTGATCGTGAACTACAGTGTATCCTTGCTTCTTTACTCCTGCGGCTAAAGCTGCAGCACGCAGATGGATGGTTTGAGCAATTGCTTTTAATCCACGAGGACCATGGTACACGGCATACATGGATGCCATTACAGCCAACAACACTTGCGCAGTACAAATATTGGATGTTGCTTTATCGCGCTTGATATGTTGTTCGCGTGTTTGCAAAGCCATACGTAGAGCAGGTTTTCCTACAGCATCGATACTTAAACCGATAATACGTCCGGGAATATCACGCTTGTACAATTCCTTCGTTGCAAAATACGCAGCATGTGGTCCGCCAAAACCCATCGGCACACCAAAACGTTGAGTAGAACCCACGACCACATCGGCACCCCACTCTCCTGGAGGAGTTAATAAAACCAAAGACATGATATCAGCAGCAACTACTACACGAATATTATTTGCTTTACATTTTTCGGTGAAAGCAGAATGATCTGTTACATTTCCTTCCTTACCGGGATATTGTAACATTGCACCGTAAAAATCATTACCGAATGTAAACTCTGAAGTTTTTCCAAAAACCAATTCAATTCCCAGTGGAGTTGCTCTTGTTTTAAGAACATCTATTGTTTGCGGGAAAGTATCATCACTCACAAAAAATTTAGCGCAATTCATTTTCTCTTGTTCCTTGGTACGCGTTGCAAACAACATCGTCATTCCTTCTGCAGCAGATGTAGACTCATCCAACAAAGAAGCATTGGCCAATTCCATTCCTGTTAAATCACAAACCATCGTTTGGAAATTCAACAGCGCTTCCAATCTTCCTTGAGCAATTTCTGCTTGATAAGGTGTATAAGCAGTGTACCAACCTGGATTTTCAAAAATGGTGCGTTGAATAACACCGGGAATAATCGTATTATGGTATCCCAAACCAATATACGTTCTAAAAATTTTATTCTTTGCAGCCATGGCGCGCATGTCATGTAAATAACTCGACTCATCGGATGCTTCGGGTAGATTTAATTCGTTCTTCAACCGAATATCGGCTGGAATCGTTTTACTGATAAGTTCTTCGATTGAAGATACACCTACCTTGCTCAACATTTCCTTCGTTTCTTGATTGTCTGGTCCGATGTGGCGATCGGTAAACTTATATTGTGACATATGCTTATTTTCTTGAACACAAAGTTAAGAAACTGAGTGGTTCAGCACACCGTAGGGATTATATATCATCTCTCTATTTATCAGCATTTTATATTTACCGTACGTTGATTTAAATCATTTTTAAAATGGAATCCGCTTTAAATTCAATGGGGCAGAATCGCGGACTAAATCTCACGCCCAGCCTTCCATTTTCCATAATTAGCGAAATGTTAGGTATAACTACTTCCAATTTCATAGCTTTGAACTCTATGAAAAACCTGACCCTTCTGCTCCTACTTCTACTGTTCATTTTCCCCAAATACACACAGGCACAACAACGGATTTTGCTTTTAAACGGTAAATACATTCCCATTGAAACTTATCAATTAGGAGATGAGTTTGTATCCTTTAAAAAAATTAATGATAAACGTAAGAAAATGCGAACGGTGGATCGTTACGATGTGTTTTCAATTCAAACCGAAGGACAAGAAGAAAAAATAATTTACACGCCTGCTGACTCCTTAGACTTTACCATTGAAGAAGCGAAATTGTACATTCAAGGCGAGCAAGTGGCTAGCGAATATTATAAAGCAAGAGGAGCGAGTATTTCATCTGCAGTAGTTGGATTAAGCTCCAGTTTACTTTCCTTTTATGCTATTCCCGTTCCCATGATTTACAGCATTGTTTTAGGGCGATTCAATCCTAAAAAAATGAAGTTACCTGAGAATTTCGATCAGAATATTGCGAACAACGAAGCCTTTCAATTTGGGTATAAAAAATCGGCGCGGAACACAAAAATTCAACAAAGCTTAAAGTGGGGATATATTAGTTTAGGTGTGGGTTTAACAGGACTTATCATTTATGGAATTGACAATCACTAAATATTAAATCAATCCAATTCCAATTGCGCATAATTGCTATTTATTCATCAACATACTGCTTAGTTCCTAACATAGGTGACATTAATTAATAAACCCCTTAGACTTTGATGTTTTTATGTCTCAAAACCTACGCAGTACACAGTAGATATTATTATCCATTTTTAATGGCTACATCAAGCGCATTGATGGCAAGTACTTCCAACCACTTTTCTGCTTTTCACTTCGTCTTTATTTTTACTGGGACTTTTATTGGATATTATATTGCTAGTTTATATCCTGGAATTAAAATTACAAACACGAATTTTAAAATCAATGAAAATAAAATCATTTTAACGATTGCCTTCATTTTGGTTTTAGTTTTATTATTGAAGTTATCCTTCCCTTTTTTCCAACTCTTACAATATGGATTGGCTTCCCTACTCAGCATCATCTATTACACTCAATTTACAACAAAAAGTGGGACCTTCGAAGGTCTGAGGTCCGTGTATCTTTTAAAAAACTTCTCTATAGCATTAGCTTGGGCCTTTGTAACCGCCCCAATTCTATTGGATAATTCCGATTCACTATTGCTTTTCCTACAACGCTTTCTTTTTCTTTTTGCTTTGAGTATAAGTATTGACTTACGGGATATAAAAAAAGATAAATTGAAGAGAATTGTTACTTTCCCGATTCAACATGGATTTAGAAAAACAAAAGGTGTTGCCATCATACTAATGTTGCTTTCCATCACGTTAGTCTATTTCTACACCTATCATCAGTCTTCAAATTCACTCCTTATTGCATCCATTTCCAGCGGAATACTCAGTATACTAGGAATATTAAATCTACATGAGCAAAGTACCAACAAGCAATATCTTCTTCTGGTGGATGGAAATCTTCTCTTACATGGCATCCTCTTTTTTATCTTTGCCTGAAAATACGACACTACCGCGCCAAAACGAATGTTAAGAGCCCTGCTACTTCTTCCTATGTGTTTGCTCTTCACAATCACAAATGGTCAAACTAAAAACGAGAAAAATTCGCTTAGTCCTTTTTTAGTTTTTGATAGTTACTATTCGTTTATTGGAAATAAAAGTGCTGATGTTTGGGGATTCAAAGGTGGTGTGAAACTGAATGAAAAATGGCGATTTGGAATTGGTTACAATTTGCTCAGTTCAGATATTGTAGAACAGAAAGTATTGCCCAGCGAAGAACTTGCTTACGCAAAAAATGACACCGTTAAAGCTCAACTCTTCTTTCGATATTTCCCCGTGATGGCCGAATACATCCATTATAACGAGGGAAACTGGCAAATTAGCACACCTTTTCAAATTGGTTATGGTCAGAGTTATTTTCAATACTTCGACAAAAATGATAACAAAAGAAGAATTTATAAAAAAGGCGTAGTGGCATCACAGTTAGGTGTGAATGCACAATATAAAGTTCTTAAATGGGTTGGATTAACGGCAGGCGTTGGATATCGCGTTATGCTCGTCAACAATAAGAAAATTGATGCGAAAATGAACTCTCCCATTTTTGCAGTTGGTATTAAAATATATTTATCGGAAGTCATTAAAAGTATTAAAGGAGAAAAATGAGTCGACAAAGTAACCTCCCTACTTAATAACATCGAAAATAATACACACCAACAATTTCCCACAAATCATCTCACAAGTCATTCATAATTAGCCATTGAGGATCCTCTTCGTTATTGCTAAAAACATATCCTAAACCCTATTATCTTTGCACAATGAGTAAGATCAGTTTTGATGAGCTTTACATGGATCTAGCACAAAACCTTGCGACGAAATCGCATTGTGTGAAGATGAAAGTAGGAGCCGTCATATCAAAAGACACCCGAATTATTTCATTAGGATACAATGGGCCACCAGCTGGTACACATAATTGTGATGAAGAATGGCCTGTGGATGGATGCGCACGCGATCGTAAAGGTGGATGTTCATTAGCTTTACATGCAGAAGCGAATGCAATACTTTATGCAGCAAAAAATCAAATCACCTTAGAAGAAGCGACACTCTATGTTACGTTAGCACCGTGTCTTCCATGCGCTAGAATAATATACACTACTGGAATAAAAAAAGTAATTTTCAGAGACAGCTATGCTGCATACAAAGGAATTCAAGTTGAAGAAGGAGTTGATTTTTTACGTCGCTTTGGCGTAGAAGTGTTTCACTTCCCAAAAGAAGAAAAAAAATAACATGAGCGAAAGTAGTTCGAATAGAATATTTGTAATTCCCATTATCGTGGGATTAGCCTTAGCGGGTGGAATTTATTTAGGGAGCACTTTAACACCTGCACCAAAAATTTCTGCTGACAACAAGCTCAATTCCATTTTGGATTATATCCAACAAGAATATGTAGATACGATCAATCGAGAAAAGTTAACCAATGAAACCATTGTTAAACTTTTGGAGCAATTAGATCCGCATTCGGCTTACATCCCGAAGGAAGAATTGCAAGCGGCCAACGAGCCATTAGAAGGAAATTTTGAAGGGATCGGAATTGAATTTCATATTCAGGAAGACACCATTATGGTTGTTTCTGCTCTTTCGGGTGGACCCAGTGAAAGTTTAGGAATAAAACCTGGTGATCGAATTGTGAAAGTAGATAGCAGTTTAGTGGCAGGAGTTGGCATAACGAATGAAATGGTGATGAAAACACTCCGTGGTGCAGGAGGATCCATTGTGCGTGTTTCGATTTTTCGAAGAGGGCAAAATAAATTGATCGACTATAAAATAGTAAGAGGAAGAATTCCAATCAATAGTTTGGAATTTACTTATATGATTACTCCACAAACTGGATATATAAAAATTTCTCGATTTAGCGCCACTACGTACGATGAATTTATTCTTGCGATGCAACGACTCAAAAAAGAGGGACTACGCAATTTAATTTTGGATTTACGTGGAAACCCTGGAGGATTTTTAGATGCAGCGACTTCCATCTCCGATGAATTCATTGGAGGAAAAAAACTGATTGTATATACCCAAGGGAAATCAAGACCCAAAACACAATATTTTACTACACATGATGGGCTCTTTGAACAAGGTCAACTTATTATTTTGATTGATGAGGGATCGGCATCCGCTGCAGAAATTGTTTCAGGCGCCATTCAAGATTGGGATCGAGGAACCATTGTTGGTCGACGTTCGTTTGGAAAAGGATTAGTTCAGGAACAAACACTTTTACCCGACGGAAGTGCTATTCGATTAACCATTGCTCGCTATTATACACCTACAGGAAGAAGTATTCAGAAACCTTACGACCACGGATTTTCAGAATATGAAGATGAACTGTATGAACGCATGAAGAATGGTGAATTATTAAACCAAGACAGCATTCATCAAACAGATACTGTGATCTACAAAACACCATCAGGAAAAACGGTGTATGGAGGTGGTGGAATTACTCCTGATGTTTTCGTTCCGTTAGATACGCTTTACAATAGCGAATACATCAATCGACTCTTTGCAAGTGGAAGTGTGAATCAATTTGCATACGATTACGTAGACCAAAACAGAACTACGTTGATGAAATATGAAAGCGCAGCAGAATTCAAAGCACAGTTCAAGTCAGACGCTGCATTCATTCAAGAATTTATTAGTTACGCAGAGAAAAAAGGTGTAGTTAAAAACGACAAAGATTTACAAAAGTCGTTGCCCTTGTTGCAAGTTCAACTCAAAGCATACATAGCACGTTTACTTTGGAAAAATGAAGGCATGTATCCGATTCTTCATGAGCGAGATGTCACCCTTCAGAAAGCACTTCAACTGCTGAAGTAACTTTTGAAATGAACAACCGATTTCGAAACCTCATTCTCTTTGGTCTCTTTATTTTTTTAACGAGAGTTCCCTTTTTGTTTGATGGATTCGGAAGTGAAGAAGATGCTTGGGCCATGCATTTGGTTGCAGAACGCATAGGCACGACGGGCATTTATGAAGTTTCACGATTACCTGGACATCCAGTACAAGAACTTATTTATGCAAGTTGTTGGAAGATGGGTCCGTTGTTTTATAATTTACTGACAGCAATCATTAGCACCATTGGAATCATTGCATTTGTAGCTATGCTCATCCAACTGGGAATAAAAAATGCATATTGGTGTGCGGTGGCTTTAGCATTCACTCCTATCGTCTATATAAACAGCAGCAATGCGATGGATTATACTTGGGCGATGGGTTTTGTCTTACTCAGTGGATATTTCATCAGTAAAAAACAAATTCTTTTAGCAGCAGGCATGCTTGCTTTAGCTGTAGGATGTAGAATTACTTCAGGAGCGATGCTTCTACCCTACTCTATATTACTATGGAATTTATGTGATGAAAATATCCGAATAAAAAATATTTGTTATTTTATTTCGGCAACACTTCTTGGGTCTGTCATCGTGATGAGTCCGGTTATTTACCAATACGGACTTGGATTTTTTACTTACTATGAACACTTTCCAATTCCAGGATTCTTAAAAAACGCATACAAAGGAAGTCTTGCTGTATGGGGAATTGCAGGGTGTATAGCTATTGCATACTACATCGCTACAATTATTATAAAAAGAAAAAGTGTACAGCCTGTAATCTATGAGGAAAAAAATATTAGTATTCCTCTAATTAAGGTTTGCGTTATTACGATATTACTTTATACCATTGCTTTCATCAATGTCCCATTAAAAGCAGCGTTCATCATCCCTATTTGTCCCTTTCTAATATTAGGATTAGCACTTCTTTTAGATGAGAAGTCGATCAGAAATTTGTCCATGGTTTTTATCTTCTCTTGCTTCTTCTTTGGTATCAATTTAGCGGAAGATCATAGAGGATCATCGCAGAGTTCCATGGCATATTTATTTAACATTGGAGAAAACAAGGTGGC